>NZ_JBIMEV010000060.1:0-27439 GCF_051262595.1 Salipaludibacillus sp. CF4.18 | reverse complement strand
GTTGGTTAATGGTAAAGTAATTTAGTTTTTAATCTCCAAAGACATATGGAAGTTCACAGTTGTTCATTTTTTATTGTTTACTGATTTTAAAAAAATTCAATTTGGATAGGAGAAAATTTCAATGCGAAAAACTTCAGCACAAAGAATAACCTTTATTGTTTTAATTCTATTATTAATGATACCGCTTACAGTTTCAGCTAATGGAAAATCAGGAGAACCAAATGTTCCCCCAAATGAAAATAATAATAAACCACATTTGGATAATCAGGGAGATTCTATGGATTTTGAGAATGCATCCGTTCATGACCCTTCCATCATAAAAGCCGATGGAATGTATTATGTGTTTGGCACGCATATTGCTGCTGCAAAGTCTGAAGATTTGATTAATTGGACAAACTTTACAAATGGTTATACCCGTACTGACAATACATTATATGGAGATTTATCGGAAAACCTCTCTGGAAGCTTTGAGTGGGCAGGAGAGAACGATGCCGACAGCCGCGGAGGGTTTGGCGTTTGGGCACCGGATATTTTTTGGAATAAGGACTATGTGAATGAGGACGGCACGAAAGGTACTTATATGATTTACTATAGTGTCTCTTCCACATGGCAACGATCTGCCATCGGCTACGCGGTTTCCAAAGATATTGAAGGCCCGTATGAGTATGTGGATACGATTGTATACTCTGGTTTTACTGAAGTGGAAGCATATGACGAAAATAGTAATGTTAATAAACAATGGGAAAACACCAATATCTCAGGCCTCATTGAAGATGGTGTTTTTGCTGAGCCTAACCCAGAGTGGTTTCACTCAGACGATGTTTATAACACCCGCCTCTATCCAAATGCCATTGACGCGAACATGTTCTATGATGAAGATGGAACACTGTGGATGACCTATGGTTCATGGTCCGGTGGTATATATATGTATGAGCTTGATAAGTCTACAGGTCAGCCAATCTACCCTGGGGAAGATGGTAGAACCGAGGACGGCAGAATGATTGACCGCTACTTTGGAACGAAAATTGCTGGAGGATTTGGCCATTCCATTGAAGCCCCTTATGCTTATTACGATGAAGAGCTTGATTATTACTACTTATATTTAACCTATGGAGGATTAGCAGCTACAGGCGGATATCAAATGCGAGTTTTCCGATCTGAAAGTCCAACTGGTCCATATGTAGATGCCGCTGGAGAACCAGCTGCTTTACCAGATAGTTTGGATGATGGCACAGTCGGTAATAAAGTAGATAGTTCTGCCCATAGCGACTTTGGGAATAAACTTATGGGTAACTTCTTGTTTGAAAGAAAAATCGGTGATCCTGGATCAGGAATTGGTCATACTTATGCGGCCCCTGGTCACAATTCCGTGCACTACGACCAAGTAACTGGGGAAAGATTTGTTGTCTTTCATACTCGTTTCCCAAATCGAGGAGAATCACATGAAGTACGGGTTCATCAACTCTTTATGAATAAAGAAGGATGGCCGGTTGCTACTCCATTCCGTTATTCTGGTGAAACACTGGATAAGGTAAACAAACAAGATATCGTTGGTGAATATAAATTTGTTAATCATGGAAGAGAAATAACCGGTTCCGTTACAAATTCTGTATTCGTTACATTAAACAAAGATAATACCCTATCAGGTGATGTAACTGGTACATGGAAAAAGACTGGACATAACAAGGCAGAATTAACTATTGATGGAAAAACGTACGATGGTGTATTCCTGCGCCAATACGACACTTCTTCGGAACTTACTGTCATGACCTTTACTGCCATGTCGAACGAAGGAGTAGCAGTCTGGGGTACGAAGACTCTCGACAGAACAGTTGAGGAAGTTATTGAGGCTGTAGTCAATGATTTAGATTTTGGTGATTTAGATAGTGTTATTTCTAATTTGACACTTCCTAATGAGGGTACGCAAAATACGGTGATTTCCTGGGAGACCTCTGATCCTGGTGTAGTAACTGACACAGGGGAAGTAACTCGACCAGCAGTCGGGGAAGAGGATGCCACCGCTACGCTTACGGCAACGATTACAAAAGATGGTACAACTATTACAAAAACGTTTGATATAACTGTGTTAGCCTATCTGCCGGCAGGTTTAACAGCTCATTATGCTTTCGAAAATACTCTCGAAGATAGTACAGGAAACTTTGGTACGGGTACAATGACAGGAAATCGAATTAATAATAGTGGCGGAATGATTACCTATACAGATGGTGTTCGTGGGGAAGCTGCCGTATTCAACGGAGATTCTGGTGTCCGCTTACCTGACGGGTTGATTTCCAGCCACTCGTATTCAGTATCCTTATGGCTAAAGCCTGAAGAATTAACAGCACACACTACTGCATTCTTTGGAGCAAGAACGAACAGTAGTTGGATAAGCCTTCTCCCAGGAGGGACTAACAATGGTCAAACAATGGTTTGGTCAGGTAGTCAAAGATGGGTTGACGCCACAACGGGAGAAACTATTCCAGCAGGCGAGTGGACTCATGTGGCATTCACTGTCGATGAGGGAAATATAAAGGTTTATATAGACGGGGTGTTACAACATGATGGAAACAACTTCCCTAATATATTTACAACCACAAACGGAACTTTCAGTCTCGCCGTTAACTGGTGGGACGAGCCATTTAAAGGATTAATGGATGAATTACGAGTTTATGAAGGTGCACTATCACCAGAAGAAATTGTAGAATTAGCACAAAAATAAAAAATCAAGAGGGTGACACTTTGTGTCACCCTCTTTTTTGCCATATTTAATCGTGTCGTTTACAAGTTTTATAATCAAGCGTTGCTTCTTTAACAATTGCTATGGGAACAACGCCGGAAGCTGCATCTGTATGTCCAACCATTCGATTGCTGGCTAGATTGACGTTGAAGCTTTGCATGCCATGAGCCCTAACCTGACACAATAATAGCAACTTTTAAAACACTTTGCTTGATCAAAAGAAATGTATCATAAGTGAGTTTGATTTTGAAGTGCTGGGGGACAGCAATTGCATCTCGCTCTCCCCTTCCCCAATAACAATTCGCCCGTATATAAATTTCATTTAACATTTTTCTCATAGCATTTGTTGCTAAATTATCAGCTTCACATTTATCGTCTTTTCCTACACTCTGAAAAGCCGCTACAGCTGCCTTCTGAGTTACATTCAACATGGATATAACTACTTGGCACTTTGTAATTGAATTATTTATTCATAAAAGCTTTGATTTCTTCTTCTGGCATGGATGAATCGCATTTCACGTTTACTGTGTCACCATTAGTAAAGATGAAACCAGGAACCGTTGGAATATCGTATTCATTACGGAAGGCCGTAATACCTTTCATATCAGATTCTTCCACACTATTGACATAATAGATATGAGTATCTGTTTCTTCAGCAACTTTTTTTAGTTTTTTAATGAATATTTGACAATAAGGACATACCGCCTTGCCAATATAGATAACGGCTTCTCCTTCCCCTTTTACCAATTCCTGTGCTTTTGCGGAATCAATTTTATCAAAACTAGCTACATTTTCTTCATAAGTAGCAATCATCTCTCAATCTCCTTTCTCTCATGTCATTATGTTACCGTTGTATATCCGCATTCTGCGAGTGGAACCCCTGGTTTGACTACCTTTGATTCCTGACTTTGTAATAGTTCAGGGAATAAATAATGTATTATATTCATAGTTAAACGTCGAGATTTCCCTTTATATGGATAAATGTGCATATACATTGATGGATTAAAGTTCGCTTCAATAATTCCATAGGCGTTTTTATTAGCTGCTGGAACTTCTGTATTTTCAATAATCAAATCGATACCACAAATTTCAACTCCAAGTGTGGATACCGCATCCACTGCTATTTTTTTATATTCATCAGGAATTTGATCTGTGACATCAATCGAGTCTCCACCTGTACTAATATTAGAGTTTTCACGCAAATAGATAATTTCATCATTCTCTGGAATTGAATCCATTTGATATCCTTGACCTTTAAGCATAAGGTTTTCCAATTCACCTAATTGAATACTTTCTAAAGGTGTCCTATGATCTCTTCCTCTTAATGGGTCACGATTCTTTTGAATGACTAACTCTTCAATTGTATGTTTACCGTCACCTTTAACATTCGCAGGAATTCGTAATAAAACAGCATAAACTTTATCATTTAACACAAAAAATCGATATTCTGTTCCTTTAATAAATTCTTCTAGTAATATAGAAGAGTCTTCTTTAAATGCTAGTGTGATTGCTTTTTGATAATCTTCGTAATTCGCGCCTTCTTTGAAGATCGATATTCCTAATCCATAGTTTGTTGATTTCGGCTTCACAACAAATGGTTTGGTGGAAAATAGATCATAGGAACGTAAAGCTTGTTCTATTGTCTGATATTCCTCACCTTTCGGCACACGGAATCCATGTTGTTGAAGAATTTTCTTGGTTACTGTTTTATTTTCCATAATTAAAGATGATACATAGCTATCTTTACTTGTCATATTACCATTTTTCACATATTCAACATGATATTTTAATTGTAGCTTCAAAAATTGATCTTGCCGATCCAAAACTTCTACTTGGATTCCTTGCTGTAAGCAATCAGACATTAAAATCTGAGTGGACAACTCCATGTCAGTAAATCCTGTTAATTGATAGGGCTTATCCCATGATTTTTTATAATTTTCTTTAGCCATATAAGTAGCCATTTTGCTTTGACTGCTTTTTTCACTCTCTTTATAAAGTTTTCCAGCTAAAGTCTTACTTGGGTCCATTAGCATTTCTCTCAGATGAACAAATAACGTATCTGAAATACTCAAATCTAAGATTTCTGCTAAATGTTCCATCTCATCAATTATCTTCTTAGCGTCGATTTCAAATTGTGTATGCTCTAATGGATGTTCAAGGGCCACTGCATCATTGTAAATATCACCCAGTTTTACCCACTCATCACAATTATTCCCTTCATCTTTCCATAGTAAATAAATTAAAAAAAGATGTAGAAATTCCGATTGTTTATAGTTAATGCCATACGTTTCAAAGGGATTTAAATCTATATTTCTCAATTCAATATAATGAACACCGTGATTTGCTAAATCTGAAACATGATGCCCGCCTCTTAAACGGATAGGTGCATATAGTTCTTTTTCTTCTAATAGAAGCCCTCTTTTAATCATCAAAGAAAGATCTGATAGATAGTTTTGTATACTACTATATGACACTTGAACATCATCCGAATTAGTAAAACCATACTTACTGCTTCTAATACTTCTCACTGCTCGATTCAAAGAATCTTCTTCAAAAAAATTCTCTTCACTATTAGGGGAAGCTCCATAAAAATAAGTCACTAGCCAACGATAGTGTAAATAGTTTCTTGTGACTTTTAGATAAATCTCTTCTTTAAACTGTCGATAATCTTTTATCTCCGATTGGATGTTAAATAATGCTTGGATTAATTCATCGCCGAATTCAAAGTTGAAATGAATTCCACAAATCATTTGTTTACGACGGCCATATGAATGTGATAAAGAGTGACGATATCGAACATTTTCAACACTTTTCAATTTCGCAATAACAATATCTTCGTCTTTTTTTGGTAACTGTGGTGGCATGCTTAATGGCCAAAGCATTTCATTATCACCAATAGAACGACAAGCAACATCATGGATAGCTGCTAAGTAATCAAACAGTTCCTTTAGTGTCTCAGAAACAGGTGTGATTAATTCCATCTGTGTTTCTGAAAAATCCCGCTGAATATATGGGTGTTCGTCTCTTATCGAGATACTTTTAGGATGATCCGTTTTAGCTAAATTTCCTGATAAGTCAACTCGCTGACTTTCTTTTTCGATCCCATAACGGGCTTTTAATAAGTATGGTTTAACATGGTTGTTGGCTAACATTTTTTTGAAATCCATAGGAACTATCCCTCCCAACTAACTCATTTTTAAACTTTTAGCTAGTAAAACTGTAAACCACGACAAAATGAGTTATAAAAATATCCACATTTAGTTGCAATGTGGATATTTTTATTTTCCATTCCATATTTTTAATAAAATATAAATTATCTTAAGAACTTTATATGGAAAGCGAAATGGTCCTCTAAGAAAGTAGCTATAAAGAAATAGCTATGATCATAACCTTCCATCTTCTTGTAATTTACTACTTGATTATTTTCCTGAGCATTCTTTAAGAAAATCGTTTCATCTAATTGTTTTGGATAAAACTGATCTTGTGTTCCTTGCGTAATGAGAATAGGCGGAATGCCAGCTTCTTTGACCAATTCTGAAGCGTCCCATTCTTTCCAAGAAGCTTTACTTTCACCTAAATAAGTGGAGAAAGATTTTATTCCCCATGGGACTTGACTCGGATTTAAAATAGGAGAAAAGGCAGAAATCGCTTTGAATCTCGCCTCATTTTTCATGCCAATCACTAAAGCACCATGACCTCCCATTGAGTGGCCCATTATGCTTTCTTCTCCTGAAAAATGAGGTACCAAAGTTGACGCAATAGTTGTTAATTCATCTACTATATACGTATACATGTTATAATGCTTTGCCCATGGGTCTTGTGTTGCTTTTAAATAAAAACCTGCACCTTGTCCAAGGTCCCATCCTTCATCATCAGCAACATGTTCTCCACGTGGTGAAGTATCTGGAATCATGACTGCCACTTGATATTTTTCAGCTAATCTTTGAAAGCCACTTTTTTGACTAAAATTATCATCTGTACAAGTTAAACCAGATAACCACCAAATAAGAGGGATTTTTTTCATTTCTTTATTCGATGGCAAGTAGATACTAAATGTCATAACACACTGTAACACTTCCGAATAATGGCTGTACTTACATTGTTCTCCACCAAAAGAGCGATGTTTTTCAATAAGTTTTAGGCTCATTTTCTCACTCTCCATATGTTAAAATCGTACGGATCGACTCGCCCTTATGTAGCAAATCAAACGCCTCATTGATGTCTTTAAAATTTAAGTGGTGTGTGATAAATGAATCTAAATCAATTTTATCATTCATATAATCTTCAACCATTCCTGGCAGTTCGGTTCTTCCTTTAACTCCTCCAAAGGCTGATCCACGCCACACACGCCCCGTTACTAATTGGAATGGACGAGTATGAATCTCTTTACCTGCGCCTGCTACACCGATAATAGTACTTTCACCCCAACCTTTATGACAACATTCAAGAGCAGACTTCATTACTTCAACATTTCCAATACACTCGAAGCTATAATCTACTCCTCCATCCGTCATTTCAATGATGACTTCTTGAATTGGTTTATCACATTTAGAAGGATTTACAAAATCAGTTGCGCCCATTTTTTTAGCCAATTCAAACTTATCCTCATTTAAGTCAATAGCAATAATTCGGCTTGCTTTTGCTTGAACCAATCCTTGAATAGCAGCTAATCCAATAGCACCTAAACCAAATACGGCTGTCACAGCTCCTTCTTCCACTTTTGCTGTGTTGTGTACAGCACCAATCCCTGTAGTAACACCGCATCCAAATAGACAAACTTTATCAAGCGGCGCTTCTGGATCAATTTTTGCTAAAGAGATTTCAGGAACGACGGTATATTCACTAAATGTACTTGTTCCCATGTAATGATAAATAGGCTCACCATTATAAGAGAAACGAGTTGTTCCATCAGGCATTAAACCTTTACCTTGAGTTTCTCGGACGGCACTACATAAGTTTGTTTTACCAGAACGACAGAATTTACATTCTCCACACTCAGCCGTGTATAGAGGAATAACATGATCCCCCGCCTTTACTGAAGTGACTTCATCCCCAACAGCAACGACAACACCAGCACCTTCATGACCTAGTACAGCAGGAAATACGCCTTCCGGATCATCACCTGATAATGTAAAAGCATCGGTATGACATACTGATGTATACAGTATTTTTACTAATACCTCTTTTGCTTTTGGTTCTTCTACATCGATTTCTACAATTTTAAGTGGTTCTCCTGGTTTAAATGCAACAGCAGCTCTACTTTTCAAATGAATCCCCTCTTCCTTTTATTTCTAATTTACTTTTCCATAATCCCATAATATAATTAATTGAACAATACTGACGTTTTTGTCACTATAAACAAAGTAACAACAGAGAAAGGGATAATATATGGAAATTTTCTATAAAGAAAAAACTTTTTTCACTAGCAAAGATTTGGCGTTATCGGTGATAGGTGGACGCTGGAAAATAGTAATTATATGGTGTTTGCTCCAAGAATCTCCATTAAGGTTAAGTGAATTACAAAAATACCTTCCCGATGTCAATCAACGTATGTTAATTAGACAATTAAGAGAATTAGAAGAAGATAAAATAATTACTAGAGTTGTATACCCGGTTGTACCTCCTAAAGTGGAGTATCAACTAAGTGAAGTTGGTTTACTTCTAGAGCCCGTTGTAACTTCCATTTGTGATTGGGGAGATAGTTTCAGAGCATTTTTGAAAGAAAATGCTGATAAAACATCAGTTGAATAACAATCTGCACAAACGGTTCTTAAAGTGAAAGCCACGAAACGCTGAAATGAATGCGTCTCGTGGCTTTTTGAATGTTCCCAGACGAACATTTTGGAATCTGTCCTTTTAGGAATTATTTTGCACTATAAGTAAATACAAAAAGCCCAATTTCTCAGCAGTAAAGTTGAGAAATTGGACTTTTATCGTTACTCGGGAAAGCGCTCTTTAACTAAAAATATCTTTCTTTAATTGCTTTGGTTACAAGAGCTCTAAATCCATTCAAAAACAGATAATACTTTTTTCTGCTTAGTTTCAGGTAACTCTTTACCCTTGTTGAGAATTGACATCAACTGCCCCCCTCCGTTTACGTCTACATGCTTCTTCACTTCCACATACAGATCCTTGCCATCCTTATCAACAAAAAGTAAATCACATCTTTTCCCAGCTAGATTTACTTCCCTCCCTTTAAACGTCAATCCTGGTTCAATTAAATCTGAATAATTTATAAGTCCATACGTTAACTCTGCTTCATTCATCCTACTCATCTCCTCTCAAATTAAAAGCCCTTCATACATTAAGTACTTTCGAATGACATAAAAGGAGGAGGAGATTTGAAAATTGTTGTCATTTCAGAGGTGTTCGTGTAACAGCGTAGTTGTAGCTTTGAGATAAAGTTTGATTAAAATACAACGCAAACCTATATTTTACGATAAATAAAAAGAATCCATTTTGAAAAAAGATTAAGACAAAATAGATTTTTCTCCAGCAGCTTTAATTTTCTGTTTAGTTTAAAAGTTTATCTTTTTTCTACCTCCGTTGTTGACAATCGCGCCTGATTAAAGAAGATAGAATCACTCTCATCTTGTTTCCATTGCTTAGTTATCTCCACATCTTCATCCACTTTAAATAAAGAAGTATTATAGTTGTTTAAATAAACAGCCTTATTCAACTCTTGCACCCTTTAGTTTTTTTAGTTTATTATTGTTTTCTCTAAAGAGAGCCTAAATAGTAACCTCCGAGAAAAACTGTCACAATTAATATGAAGTGAATAATTGCCCACCCTAGTTTACCGAATCTCAAAGATTGAATGTTAATAGGTTTTCTTAAATTTTCGGGTACTATCATTCCTCCAACCCATTCAAAAATCAAGAAAAATATCCACCACCAAGTATAAGAATCCCAAAAATCCCATTTAAAGTTATATTCAATTAATCTTGTATTTGCTAATGCCCATGTTTCCCAAAACATACCTACATGAACGATTGTCCAATAGAAAGGTATTTTCCATCCCCAATGGGTGGGGCTATAACGTACAGCTATTAGAACCATTATTGGAAAAGAAAATGTAATTGGAGTTAAAGGCATTATTAGTATTTCCGGGAATAACAAGTATGGAAATGAGTAGAAAGTCAATTTAACAAAGGTATAACAAAGTATGTTGCTAACTAACATAGATAAGATGAATAATAAACCATATTTCTTCCAATTTAATTTTAAAAACAGTATAAGAACAACCAAACCAATCAAAATACTAAAAATAGTAATATATGACTCAATATTAAAACCAATATTTATAAAATCCTTAATCATCTTATCACTTTCCCATATGTGAATTCGGTGCTCTCAGTTTGTGTAACATTAGTTATTTATATTCAACTAACCTGCTATATAGTTTAAGTGTTTTTCTGCGCAATCTGCCCAATGTTACAAGAAAGGACGTTTGCGCCTGTTTGTTGTAGTTAGAAACAATAGGAAGTATGTACTAAAAGGCAGCTAGCTTCTTGCTATAACGCTACTCCGATTTTTTAAGAAGAAATTAGGAAAGTCTTAGTTATTATCTTTATTACTTAGTAAATCTTTTTCATAACAAATCTGAAAAACATATATTAAAAGGGATACTCCGAAATACTAAAGAATTCTCCCCTTTAATTCACATGAAAACATTCAAAGTCTCCCCACATATTCAAGTATTTTTGATCCATCCAGACTCTCTGTACGTTCTGTTTACAAATTTTTTACCTTGAAAATCGTTTTGCTGCAGCAACACAAAATACCACACCGACATTTACTAAAACGAGTAAAAAGCCAACTTCCTCTTGAAGAATAACAGCTGCAAGTAAAAGTCCAAAGAATGGTTGCAATAGTTGTAACTGTCCCACTGATGCTATCCCACCTTGTGAAAGACCCCTATACCAAAAAACAAACCCTATATACATGCTGAATAAGGAAACATAAGCTACACTCACGTATGTTCGAATACTTATACCTTCCCAAGAACTTGGAAAAAGATAAATGGAGAGAATGGCCATAAAGGGCAGAGACAATACAAGTGCCCAAGAAATGACTTGCCAGTTACCTAATTTACGAGATAATTTAGCCCCTTCTGCATAGCCCAAACCACAAACTATGATAGATATCAACATATAAAAGTCGCCCAGTAGCGAAGATTCGCCTCCTTGAAATAAAGCAAACCCTGCAACCAAAAAGCTTCCTATTGCTGAGAAGACCCAAAAAATAAGAGTAGGTCGTTCTCCCCCTCTTATGACACCAAATAGTGCTGTTGACAATGGAAGAAGGCCTAAAAATACGATAGTATGAGAAGCAGTATTATGCTCGAGTGCCAAAGCTGTGAGAAGTGGGAAGCCAATAACCACTCCAACCGCCACAATAATTAATGATAATACATCCGATTTTTCAGGTCGTTTTGCTTTTAAAATTATAATGAATAACACGGATAATAATCCAGCAATTGCAGCACGAAATACCGTAAGAAAATATGGATCAAGTTCGCCGACAGCAACACGAGTTGCAGGAAGCGAACCGCTAAATATAAGTATTCCGATAAAACCATACATCCACCCTTTTATTGTTACATTCACTATAATCCCCCCAGAATCCTATCCTTTGAATTACTTGTCAAAGTAATCATATTGATTATAATAAACATAAGCTAAAATTGACCACTTGAAAAAGGTCAGTTTTGTGATTTTTAACAATGTCAGATTGAAGGAGTACCGCCATTGGACTTAACACCATTTTTAGACAAGGAATCTAAGCATCCGTTGTATCAACAAGTTATTGAATTTTTTAAAACTAACATGCACAACGGGCGTATCAAAAAAGGAATGAAACTTCCCTCAAAAAGACACTTAGCCATAAAACTACATATTAGTCAAACAACTGTTGAACGAGCATATGATCAGCTCTTAGCAGAAGGCTATATTTTAAGTAAGCCAAGGAGCGGACTTTTTGCAGATTACGATGAGTCATTTTTGATACACCCTTATCCAAAGACTGCTGAATTACCTGTGCAAGATATTAATGTAATAACAAATGAGATCATTGATTTTCACTATGGTTGATTCTAGTTTTTTCCCCTTTTCTGCTTGGAGAAAGAGCGTTGTTGCAAGCTTAGATAAATATTAATTCAGAAAAGCTTTGTCGACCTGGTGACGTCTTAGGAGAAATGGAGCTTCGATCTCTGATAACCGAGTACCTTTACCAATCCAGAGGCGTCAATTGCAACCCAAATCAAATCATTATTGGTGCAAGTACCTCTTACCTTCTGCAGTTGTTATGTCACATTCTAAACACCGGTTTTAAAGTTGGCTTTGAAGAACCCGGATATCCAAGATCTAGAGAAATTTTTGAGTTAAATCGAATAGAAATTATCCCTTTACCACTAGATAGTGAAGGCTTAAGAATGGACGCAGTTAAGAAAAACATCCCTGACTTAATTTATGTAACACCGTCGCATCAATATCCTTTAGGAAGAATTATGACCATTAATAGAAGGCTAGAATTATTAAAATGGGCAGCTGATAATCAATCGTTTATTATTGAAGATGATTATGATGGAGAATTTAGATACAGTGGTCAACCTATCCCTTCCTTACAAGCGCTGGATAGGAAAAACCGCGTTATCTATTTAGGAACTTTCTCAAAATCTTTTCTTCCTACACTACGCATTAGTTATATGATTCTTCCACCTTCATTAATAAAGAAAGCAACTGAGGTTACCGCGCTGTTTAAACAAACGGTCTCTTCCAATAACCAATATGCCCTTGCGGAGTTCATACAGAATGGCGAATGGCAAAAACATTTAAATAGAATGAGAAAGCTTTACCGTAAGAAAAGAAAAACCATTTTAGAAGCAGTTAAAAATGAGTTAGGTGATAAAGTTAACATTCACGGAGAAAATTCTGGTCCTCGAATTCTCATTGATGTTTATTTAGAGTTAAGTGAACAAGAACTCATTCAAAAAGCTGAAAATCAAGGTGTAAGAGTTTATCCTGTATCTGATTCCTACAAAAAAGGGTCTGCATTAAAAACAATGTCATTAGGATTTTCGGGAGTATCAGAAGAAGAAATAAAAAGAGGGATTTATCTACTGAGTAAATCTTGGGATCTAAAATAAGTATTTTCTGTAGCCTTTCTTGAGAAACTAGTCATCTTTAGTTAGCTACTAACCTATACAAATCAAAATCACCTTACATAGACTGTATTAGTTGCATGAAAGTGAGGTGATTAAACATGCTAACATTCTTTAGGACAAGATTAAAAGGTGAAAACGAAGTCCCTCCTGTGGAAACTGATGCTTTTGGTTCAGCGAAATTTGTAGCGAATAAAAATAAAACGAAGATAAAGTTTGCACTAGAAGTTAAAAACATTGAAAACTTTGTTCAAGCACATATCCACGTTGGTGCCCGAGGTGTAAACGGACCTGTAGTTGCGTTCCTTTTTGGGGCTGACCTAGAAACGCTTGAGCAGCAAAACGGTATTACGACGAGAAGAGGTCTTATTACAGGGACTATTACTAATGATGATATTGTGGAAAATAAAGTAGGTATAAAAACTGTAAAAGATTTATTGAAATTCATGGAACGAGAATTAACTTATGTTAATGCTCATACTGAACAAAATCCAGCAGGTGAAATTAGAGGTCAAATTATACCACTTAAATTTCCACACCGTTAGCCTAAAAAACAAGGGAAACAAGGGGACGGTTCTCTGCTTCATTGGCACCAGTAGAACTGGCGTGATTCGCTCAAGCGAGGAAAAAATGTTGAAGACCCTTCCGAAAAACATCGAAGGGTCTTTTATTCGTTTAACCGCTTTTAACTCCATACTCATATTTATCCTCCTCCTAAATCATTCCTTATCTTAAGAGGGTCTAGACGTTTTGTACTTCATCGAACTCCTTTACCAAAAACTGTTGCACCATCTTCAAAGTCCTTATTAACATTTTCCTACACTAGTTGATTGCTTGATTTTTAAGTTCTTCCCTTTTTCCACTGTGTTTATTTGATTGTCTTTTTCGAACAAAGTAAACAAGATAAATAACTAGAACCAACCCGTACACAATGGACGCGACAAGATATACAGCTTGATAAGATGCAACTGTAGCTACTAATCCAAGGATAAAGGAACCTCCCCCAATACCTAAATCAAAAAAGTTGAAGAATGTTGCCATCGCATCCTCATGTTCATGTTCCTCTACTAAATTCAAACACCATGTTTGAATGGCTGGGAAAATAGCACCAAATCCAAATCCATAAAAGATAGCTGCGATTAAAAACATGCTATCACTAACTGCAACATATAGGATAATCAATCCTACGATCGACAGAATAGAACCCGGTATTAGAATAACCGGTAGCCCGTAAACATCAAACAATTTTCCTGATATTAATCGAATCACAAAAGTTGCTGCAGCAATCAATAAGAAAAATAATCCTACTTGAGTAAAATCCTTCTCTATTGCGTACAGAGAAAAGAATGACATAATTCCTCCTGCCGCAATTCCAATTAGAAAGATGAGCAATGCAGGAAAGAGAACTCGTTTCTCCAATAGTTTAAATTTCCCACTTACTTGCTTATCTACTTTTTTCCCTTTAGGTGCTATTTTTATAAAAATAGCCATAATAATAGCTAGAAAAAGAACAGCCATTCCTCCAAAGAATAATCGTTGAAAGTCATATAATTCTAGTGTCATAATACCAACCATTGGACCTACTGAGATGGCAACTGTTTCTCCCACGCCAAAATAGCCAATCCCCTCGCCTCGACGATCCTTAGGAACGATTTCAGCAGCAAGTGTGGCAAAGTAAGTGGTTGCTAAACCAAATCCAGCCCCGTGAATTAATCGGATAAGTAATAACGTTGAGATGTTGTTAGAGAGATAATACGCACCTGTAGATAGGGCCATAAGGAAAATACCTAAAATTAAAAGTAGTTTTTTATCAATCTTCGTTGCAAGAATTCCCGCAAATGGACGGGTTAAAATAGCCGATAACATAAAAATCCCTGTTACTAAACCGACCTGACTTGCTCCTCCTCCTAAGGCCGTGATAAATAAGGGAAGAGTCGGTAAAAGCATTTCAAAAGTCATAAAGACTAAGGCATTGGAAACCAGTACGAATACAAACGACAGTGACCAAATCTTATTATTTATAGTAGTCATTTCCTTTTCTCCTTTATTTTATTGTCTAGTCGAAAATAGATAGATGGAAAGTCCTTTTCAAGTAGCAATACAAATAATAAACCTTCCAGTAAGGGGAAGGTCAATAGGTAACTTGAATTTGTATTTCTGTCAGGTAATCTTCTTCGTTTTTTGAAATGTACTGATCAATGATCACTCTTTCAATGGAGTCTCCCATCATTTGAAGACCATTCTTCTTGATGTAATCTAGTAAAACTTTATAATATGGAGATGATTCGTTATGGTCGCCCCTATAGAAAATACTGGCATATTTCCCTTTTTGAAAGGTCGTAATGAATGAGTTCTCGATATCTTCTTCCTCCGTTAAGATGAAAATAGAGTTATATTCATCAAACTTTTTATCTTTAATATTATTTAAATCTACTGTAAGCCCAACACCACCAATAAAAATGGAGGAATTCATGTTCGCCATATTCTCTAATTGCCTCAATGAAACCTCTATTTCGGGTTCTGAACCGATTTTTTCCATCAATCTCACTACTTTCCTCTCATTTATATCAACTACTCTTACCACTCCTAATTCCATTATTTCTCGAGCTAATGTAATATCGTTGATACGATTTTGGAATCTACGGTTCACCTGTTCGAGTTCCTTTATTTTTTGTTCTGTTAGTTTTTTTTGCTTCTCTAATAAATCCACAAAACCGTCAATATCCCTATGGTATAGTTGACCCTTGATTTCCTTCAAAGAAAACCCTAATTTCTTTAAATACTGAATCGTATTTAGTTGTTCAAATTGTTCCGTTGAATAATATCTATACCCATTTCTCTCGTCAATTTGAATTGGCTCTAGCAATCCAATCTCATTATAATATCTTAGTGTTTTCATGGTTATATTATGAAGTTTTGCCATTTCTCCTATTGTAAACAGATTTCTCATTTGAGTATCCTTTCTCTACTATCTTTTTATTGAAACAAGGGACGGTTCTTTGCTTCATTGGTGGGGACGGAGGGACCGGTCCCTCGTCCCTCCCAAGCGGCTTTTTGTTTACGAACGCAGCCTCTATTCTCACAGAAGAAAAAACGCAATAAAGACTCTTCAGTTACTCATGAAGAGTCAAGGATATGAACACAGTTTACTTCTTTCATAGAAGATTTTCAATGAAGATACAAGGGGACGGTTCCATGCTTCATTGGCATCTGTGGGGTAATATTCAGTGCCAGTCATGTTCGTATAGGGGTTCGTTTCTAAACAAACAATGCTCTATTGGAATCACTTGGTTCTTTACCGCCCTTGCTTGTTACGATCGCAGAACGATTTTCGAAACTCACACTCTCTTAATCTAGGAGAATCCTTTCACCAATACGACACCCTTTTGAATACAAAAACTAAACTCAAATAGTGCAAATTTAAAAGATCAGATGCAACCTTCACGTAAGTATTCCATCTCTTTTTCTGTAAGGAATTCTGAATTCGTAAAGATGTCCGATTACGGCAATTGAAATGTAGCTTTTTTGACATCGTTTTTACCACTGCCACACTGTCTAAACGACCAAAGATTAAAATCCATAATTTTTAGAATCAAAAGTGTTATATTCATAGAGAGAAGCCCTTCGGAATCGGGCCAAATAGTTGGAGAGTAGTTTCTAAGATTATGAAAATGAATTGGTAAATTTATGTTAAAGTGATAGTAGAATATAAGGATTAATATGAATGTTTTCACTTTAGCTAAATGATGCTTAGTTTAAGAAGACACTTGCTTTAGGGGGAAAGAAATTGCTGAAAGTATTAAGAATTATCTTATCAATGTCCGTCGTCACATTAGGTAGCTATAGTTTAATAACTCGAACATTTGATTTATTGCCTTATTCTTTACTTTCACTGGGTTTCCTATCGTTGGTAGTAGGCTTAAATGAACTTAAAAAAGACAAAAAAACATTTTGGGGATACATAAACATTGGTGCATCTGCATTTGTATTTTTCGTTGTTATTTATACTTCACAATTCAGCTAACGGAGTAGCGATAGTGGAACAAACTGTGATTGCTTATAGGTCGCTAACGGATGATTGTTGGAGAAGGAAATATATGAAAAGGTTATTGCTGGTAGTTGTGTTATTTTTTGTTTTAGGTTCCGCTATGGTTAGTAGTATGAATTCGCTTAGTTACACTTTTAAGTCGATTTTTTATAGCATTGCTATGACCGTTTTAATTGTTATAGGATTACTAAGTTTATATAGATATTTCAGAAGAACTAAACACTAATTCATTTATTTCTTCTTGACCTATCGGAGCAGCGTTAGCACTAGAAGTTAGCGCTACAATTGTTCAACTATTCTATCCTCAGTGCACGAAGCTCAATACCAGTGTGATATTAGTGTAAAAAAGCAAAGTTTGAAGGGGAAATATTCCATGAAGAAAACATTCATAAATTTAATTATTGTTATATCGTACATCTATTGTTTAGCATATATTTTATTTGGCTTTTCTAATGATAGTTTTGTAATGCGTGCTGTTACTGGTGTAACGTCGACTATTTTTTCTGTTAGTCTATTGTACTTCTGGTTAAAGATTCTTGATAATAAAAAAAACAAAAATAAGTAGGCGAAAAACAAGGGGACGGTTCTGTGCTTCATTGGCACGGGTGGTGTAGTCTTTCTTCTTAAAATGTAAAGGAATCTTACACTAATAATAGGTGTAGAGTTTTTAACAGTCTTCGAATGCTACGCTTAGTCGGAAGACTTTCAATTCTTCCAGATTCTATTTTACGAATAGTACCTACAACTGTTAGTTAGTGATTCCAACACAAATAAACTGCCATACGGAAATTGCATTCCACATGGCAGTTTATTTGTAAAATTTCGGTCTCATTTAATCAAATACTTCTGGTAAATATCTTGTTAACGTTTCGGAGTTGTCTTTTTAATGTTCCCACATTACTTAGTTATAAGTAACATTCTTGTGAAAACGAAACAAATAGTAAGCATTCAATTAGACTCCTACTATTCATTAACTCATTTTGAAACTATTGTTCTGCTTCATACGTATAAAAATAATATGACTTACACAGGAGGTTTTTAATCATGTATGAATATAAATTTGTGAAAGTTGATCTTAGTAATTGGAACGGAAAAGAGGATTACCAAAATATTATTGTTAACCATGCAAAAGATGGTTGGAGATTCGTCCAAATATTTGCTCCAGCTACGAAAGGATATGGTTCTGCTTCTTACTTTGAAATTATTTTTGAAAGATCCCTTAATTGATAAAGGACCTTTCCATCAAAAGGCAACCAATTAATTAATAATAGATATAACTTTCCAACTACTTTTGCTTTTCTATCATTGCCCTTAGACGTTTCAATTAACCACAGTTATCACTACATTTCCCTTTTTATGCCCTTTTTCAACATAGCTATGAGCATCCGAGATTTGTTCAAAGGGATAGCATCTATCGATCACAGATTTGATTTCCCCCAACTCAATGAGCTCCTTAAGTAGAAGGAGATTATCCACCTTTTCACCGGCCATCCCTGATATTACTTTCTTGCTGCTTGTGATGGAAGTCCAGAGCCCTTGAACCTCTTTCGACACATTCGATGACCCTAATATAATAATTCCTTTCTTCTTTAATAATTTTTTACAAGGTAAAAACGACATCTTTCCTACCGTGTCAAAAATAACATCATACTTCTCACCACTTTTAGTGAAATCTTCCATCTTGTAATCAATTACTCTATCAGCACCTAGTGATTTCACCATTTCCACATTTGTCGTACTGCAAACCGCAGTAACCTCTGCCCCAAAGTATTTGGCAAGCTGGACTGTTGCAGTGCCAACAGCTCCAGAGGCTCCGTAGACAAGGATTTTTTGTGCCCTTTGGATATTTGCTTTTCTAAGAAAATGCAATGCTGTCAATCCTCCAAAAGGAACGGAGGCGGCTTCTTCATAGGACATGTTTTCTGGTTTTAATGCAATCACTCCATCTTCAGGCAGACATTTGTACTCCGCGTAAGCGCCTAAACTCATGCCAGTAGATCCAAATAATTGATCACCTACTTTATATCGAGTAACATCTGGGCCTACCGCTTCAATTTCCCCAGCAAAAACACCGCCTAAAATGCCCCTCCTCGGTCTTGTAAAACCAAAGAATAACCTTACCGCAAATGGTTCAGCTTTTCGAAGCCGCCAGTCAGCTGAATTAACTGCTGTCGCATTCACTCTTACCATGACTTCATTTTTTTGGGGAACAGGATTTTTAATCTCTTGAAGCTGTAGAACATCCGACGGTCCGTATTTTGTACAAACAATGGCCTTCATACATTACCTCCCATTCAATGGATACGTTATAAAACTACAACAGTCAAAATGATTATCTTGTTTTTACAATTACAAATGTATGTTGACTTTTTGTAGTTGATGTTTATGATATTAATACTCCAATGTGTCACCAAGAAGCCGAGTGTCAGCTTGTTCCACTATCGCTACCCGTTTGTTTAAGTACAAAATTTCTCAAAGTTAAATTATTAAATCGTTACTACCTAAAACCCGCCTAAATCATCATTAAAAGAATCATGCCAAATCACTTCACCCTCTTCATTCGAAGCTTCAATCTTCATTTTATCTGGTTCCTCTGACATTGACTTCCCTTCATAATCAATTATGCTATACCAGACTCGCATATTTTCATTAATTGTGATGATTTCTGCATCATACACCGTTTCATTCTGTATAACTCGTACAGATTTAATTTTGTTATCTGCAATAAACCCATTATATGTTAAGTATCCTCCATACCAATTAAAGTCTTCGGTTGGGTCTAATTGATAAAAATCAAAATGCTCTGTTGACCTATCTTCTAGGGAAGATACTGTAAGGTTAAAACCTGTCTCATCCTTGTAAAAAAATACATAATTTGCATCTTCAACCTCTTTAAACAATATTTCAGTTGATTCAGGATAAGGAAGTATTTCATAGACTAGCTCGGAATTCATTATTATTTTTACTAATTCAAAATTACTAACAAATAATTCGTTTTCTAGTATTTCGATTTGATTCTTTAACTCTCTATTTTCTCCCTTTAATTTAATGTAACCAATAGGATCAATCTCGTTATTTTCATCCGTGTCATCATCCAATTCAGTCTCAATCTCAGTATCTTCATCTGTATCTTTAACTATATTTTTTTCACTTACTGGGTCTCTTAAAAAAATAATAACAAAAGATATTATAACTATTATTACTACAAAACTTAAATACTGTTTTTTCTCGAATCTTTGTCCCTCCTCTAATCTATTTACATTCTCTCGAATGAAAGAGAATTTATCTTACATTCATTAAACTTTAGTTTAACATATTTTTCCAAATTATTGGTACAAAAAAAGAGCTGCAATAATGTAACTCGTAGTTATACTATCGCACCCGTTAATTTAATAGTTATGCCTTATTCTTTTTTAACCAATTCATAAAGTTATGAAGTAATTCAGCTGAATTTTAATGATTACTTCTATATTCTTCGCTTCCATTAGTTGAAAAAAACTGATTAGAATTACTGGCATTTTTAATCCTCCCTTTACAAAATTCAAGCATCTTATGAACACTCACTTATCAGGGTTCGTTCGTCTTATTAAAGTAAAGCTCCCGTTTGTTTAAGTATAATCCTTCACATCAACTAAAAATTCGTGTTTTATACTGTGACAACATTATTAAATCAATTTAAGTTTCTTGAAAGAATCATATAATGGGATATATTTTTTTATAAGCTATTATCCTACATATGACAGGTAACTATTGGACAATATAATAAATATAACGTTTTATAGGGGGGCAAATAACTTGGAACAGGAAAAGCAAATTAGGCTTACTTCAACAGAAATAGCTCAACTATGGGCTCAATACAATGCTGATAGTGGAGGTATTTGTATGTTAACTTACTTTTTACAAAAGGCTGAGGATGCTGAGATTAAGCCTGTAATTGCTTATGCTTTAGAGTTATCACAGGCTCACATACAAAAGGTAACCTCAATATTCACTGAGGAAAAGAACAAAGTACCTCATGGATTTAAGGTAGAAGAAGATGTTGATTTAACGGCACCTCGATTGTTTTCTGACACTTATGTCTTAAATTATATTCATCAGATGGCTATGATTGGACTTAATACATACGCCGCAGGTTTATCGGCATCTGTAAGAGTAGATATAACAGACCACTATATGGAATGCCTTTCAGAGACAATGCAATTATATAAAATGTCAAAGGATTTATTATTATCAAAAGGTCTATACATAAGGTCTCCTTACCTGCAAAATCTGACACAAGTCGAATTTGTTGAAAAACAAGGACTTTTATGGGATATATTTGGAGAAAAAAGACCATTATTAGCATCAGAGATAGCCAATTTACATGCTAATATACAAAGAAATGCATTAGGAGCTGCTACCTTAACTGGATTTAGTCAAGTAGCACAGGAAAAGCAGGTTACTCAATTCTTTATTAGAGGAATAGAAATGGCAAAAAAGCATATTAAATTATTTGGGGGAAAACTAGAAGAAAGTAATCTTCCTGTATCTACAAATTTGGCAACTGAAGTGACAAATAGTACATCTTTTACTTTTTCTGATAAACTTATGATGTTTTATACATCTGGTTTGATTGCTATTAGTGTTGGTTATTATGGTACAGGTATTTCTCTAAGTCCTAGAGTTGACATAGGTGTAATGTATAACAGACTATCTTTTGAAATTCAATTATTTGCTGAGGATGGAGCAAATATCATGATAGAAAATAAATGGTTAGAACAACCTCCAATGGCATCAGACAGGGATGAGTTAGCTAAAAAAAATATGTAAAATTAAAATTATAGTATGGTTTCAGTTGGGGCAGGTCTTAAACCTGCTCATTTTTATATGCAATGGCTAAGCCTTCCCTACTGTAATAGTGCACGTTTCACTATGTCCCTTATAGCAGTAACCTCCCCAATACTTGAATAAGCGTACTGTCAAATTCTCGAATACCATCCCTTTAGTTTAACATGTTTTTCCAACTGACTGGATAATCAAAGGGGAATATATTCATATACCAAAAATATTTACGGTAAAGTTCTCTTCTCATCGCTCCACTAAGTTGTGCATAAATCCTCGTTGTTTCGCTCTTTTCATGTCCTAATAGATTTTGAATGACCTCTAATGGCGTAGCATTATTCATCAAATGAGTCGCATAACTGTGTCTTAATTGGTCGGGGTGAATGCTTTTATTGATTCCTGCTCTACTTGAAATACGTTTTATTATATATCTCCTTTGTGCAATGATCAACCAATGAGGATTTCGTTTCGTAACAAACAACGCTCTAGTGGAATTTTCACTATCGCTAACTTTCACCGTTATTTCAGTTGAACCCCATCTACCTACATCTTCCACTTCAATTTTTTCACCTAGATATTCTTCTCCTAATATTAGATCTATCTGCTTTTCTCCCTAGGATGTTGTAGAAATTTTATAATAGTTCTCATCATTGACCACTTCTACCACATGCGCTGTTTCCTCCTTTCAATGATCCGATAACCTCTACTAAATATAGTACTAGTGCAATCGAAATAACGGTTAGTCTCCAAGAAACAAAAAAAACACGACTCTAGGAGTGGTGGTTTAGCCAAAATAAAATGATACTTTCTCACTTGAAGATGGTCTCATTTTGACAGCCTCTTCAATAATAATTACATAACAAGTATGACGAATAGGACAGCGGCTAATACTAAACGATAAATGGCAAAAGGTGTTAACTTCACACGCCCAATTAATTTTAAGAAAAACTTAATGGAAATAAGAGCAAAGAGAAATGCGCTTATAAAGCCAACGATATAAAACGATAAATGGTCGGGTTCAACATACTCCCAGTTCTTCAAAAGTGATAAGAAACTGGCCCCGAACATAATCGGAACGGCCATTATAAACGTAAAATCAGCAGCCGTCCGGTGGTTCATACCGAACAATACACCACCTGATATCGTTGCACCCGATCGTGAAAATCCTGGCCATAATGAAAAACATTGAACAAGCCCAACAGCAAAAGCTTGCTTATATGTAATCTGATCCAAAGATTGCGTTTTTGGTACTTTCTGTCCGAATTTATCAGCTATAATCATTAAAATCGCACCTATAACCAAACCAACTAACACCGTCTCAACAGAGAACAAATAAGTATCAATATAATCTTCAAATAATACACCTAGAACAGCAGCTGGAATTAACCCAGTTAATACATGTAATAATTTTAATTGAGAGCCGGGTGTAGAATCTTTTATTTTGTAAAGTCCCACAAGACTTAATAATCGTTTCCAAAAGACGACGATAACAGCAAAGATTGATCCTAATTGAATCACAATTTTAAATGTATTTGCTGAATATTTTCCAAGAAACTCAGATGTTCTTAACCACATGTCATCGACAATAATTAAATGCCCCGTTGAAGAAACTGGCGCAAACTCCGTCATTCCTTCTACAAATCCTAATATTAACGCCTTTAGTAAATCTAATAGTTCCATAGTTTCTCCTTATGCTCTTCTTTTTCGAAATTGTAAATACCACATAATCATAGCAAGTCCCAGTAGTGCAAAAAGTACATAAGCAATATTTGCATAAACGGACATTACACCCACTATTGATTCCCAATTATCTCCAACGGATTCTCCTACCAATACTAAAACTGTATTCCAAATGAGTGTTCCTAATGTCGTAAATAATAAAAATAATCCAAATCTCATATTTGACATCCCCGCAGGAATCGAAATTAAACTACGAATTAACGGAAGCAATCGGCAAAATAATACTGTCCAGATACCATATTTATCAAACCACGCATCAGCCTTATATAGATCTTTTCTCTTTAACCGTAAAACATAGCCATACCGATCTACTACTTTCTCTAAACGGGTAACATCCATCAGTAAACCGACTCCATAAAGTATGATAGCCCCTGTTACTGAACCAGCAGTTGAAATCATAATAACGCCCATGGCTGTCATCTCTGATTGCGTTGTCATGTAGCCACCAAACGTCAAAATCACTTCAGATGGTATAGGAGGAAAAATATTCTCAAGCATGATGAGTAAAAATATCCCAATGTAGCCGTACTGGCTCATTATATCGGTAATCCAGTTTTCCATATTCAGCTCCAACCTCTATCTAAAATACATGAAAACCTGCAGCTATTTCTACATAAATTAAGGCTGTTAATTGTTACTCTTACAAACTAATTTTTAAGAATAGCTTTTTATTGGATAGTTTATTTTGTTAACACTTATCTAATGCCTATAATCTGTTTTAATACTTTATATTACCCCATATCCCAAGAGAATTCAATCCCGTATTCCGGAGTGATCTTCTACAATATGGCTATTTTAAAAGCTGAAAATCATGGTGTACGAGATTCCAAGCCCATAACAGAAACTACGGTTCTTCCATTATTGCTACTCTGTTTGTTTAAGTATATTTTTTCACAAAGTGGCAAAGAACAAAGAATAGCTGCCCATAAGAAAGCAGATTCACCATTTTACTGAATTGGCATTTGGCTTTTCAAAAACCATTTAAACCGTCTACCGTGTCCATCGGTTTCAGCTATAGTATTTTTACTTTCAATACCATCCAAATAATAATCAAGATGTAAGTACCTATCTTGAATGTTATTGTAAATATGAAATATGTCTCTATTCCTACCAATGTCTTCAACAATTTGTAACAGTTGATTTTTCATTTCTAATGGTATTTGGTTAGCAACGTGAGTATGAAAAATACAAATCACACTGTCTTCTGAAATATTATCAACAAATTTTGATAATAAACTTATCCCATCACCATCAAACAAACTCACTGGAACTTCTTTCATATAACTTGCAGCTTCTTCAAACATAAACAACCTCTCTTTATGTTCGGTCCATATTAAGGATTTAAGCCACAATTTCTCATCTTCATCATTTAAATCAATTGTATTTAAATCTATCCCCATCCTGGTCGATACTGGTGGTGGGGTCGAATGAAGAATTGGTGTATTTTCTCCTTTGATTTCTGCTGTAAGATGAAGTTTGGAATCCATATTACCATAAATGTCATTTTGTCCGTATGAATAGGAATAGTTATCCCAAAGAAGCTGTAACCCTGCACTAGTTCCAATTTCAATAAGTGCTAATGGTTTCTTCGCTTTCTCATAAACAGTACAAAAAACAGGATAAAGGTATGCACATCTTCGTACTTCGTTCGTTTGGACAAGTCTCGTTTTGAGAATTGACTCCATTTCATTCCGATATTTAATACAAAAATCCTTAAAGAAATCAAACGAGTCCTTATATAACTTTGGATGATTTACTATACTCGGGTAAAACTCCTTTAATGGGTGTTCCTTACCTTTTAGTAAAAGATAATGTACTGCACCAAATAACAGGTTTGGGATAGGTTGCCCATCACCTGCGTTACCACAAATAGCAAGAAGTTCATCATCCTTAGAAATTTTTATGGACAAAAATTCGTATAATAGGCTTGACCCTTTACATTCCTTTTCGGCAAAGGTCAAAAAATTCCGAGACAAAAATTCGTTATCAACCAAATAAACTTCCCCCTTATATACAATCTATTAATAATAAATTCGACAATTTACCAAAAAAAGCCTTTTTACTATTTGAATGTATTGATTTTACTCTGTAAATAAGGATAAGCATCTCGTAGTCAAGAAAAAAACACCATTCCGATTATGGAATGGCGTTCGTTTCGTATCATGTACGGACTCCGTGTTTATTTAAGAATTATTTTCGACTATGTGAGAAAGTTTGCTATACTATTTCCTTTTAAAACGACTTCCTTTGCTTTTAGCACGCATTCTATTAAGTTGCTCTTCAACTCGGTTTTCAACATCAGTAGTTTTTTTATTGTTCATTTCTAAAGATACGATCTTATCTCCAGATAAGGTTATAAAAAACCACATTCCTTCTTTGCTACCGTCTGGTAACTCAGATACATCGAGAGTAAACTCTTCACCTATCTCTTCGATTAATATTGTTGCAAACTTTCCATCTACGATTCGATCTAAAACGCCTTCGTGTTTCATCATTACCCTCCTACACAAGCTAAACCTTCCGATTTTATATCGGCAAGTCTTGCTTCGCCTATGCCATTTATTTTAGATAAGCTATCTACGGATTTGAACGGTCTTGAATGAACAAGTTTTTCTGCTCGAGCAGGACCGAAGTGAATAATAGATTCAATTTCCTCCATAGATGCAGAATTAATATCTACACAATTTTCAGTAGTCTTGGCAGAATCATTATCATCACCTTTATCGTTTCCGTTATTTCTATCATTAGAATCTGCCTCATCGGAAGAGTTACTTGAACTACCGCTATAACTACCAGAAGATGGTGAAGCGGGAGTAATATTTCCATCTTTTTTAGTAGTCACATCGTAGGTGGCCCCATCAGTAGAAACAATTACCGTTCCATGAACATCTGTGCCGTAGAGTTCAATTCCTTTGTCGGTTACTCGCGAAATCACTTCATCATGGGGATGACCATATTGATTGTCAGAACCGGCTGAATAAATAGCAACATCAGGGTTAACTGCATTTAAAAAATCATCTGTAGAAGATGTGTTCGAACCATGATGTCCTAATTGAAGAATATCCGCTTCCAAATGAAGCCCACTTTGACTCATTGCATTTTCCGTTTGAGATTCCGCATCCCCCGTAAAAATAAAGGAAACTTCTCCGTAATCCATTCTGAGTGATACAGAACCTTCATTTAAATCACCTGTTAGTGTATCTGGGTTTAGAATCTCAAGAACTAGAGGACCGATATCATATCCTTCGCCAGCTCTTGGTTCATGAAATTCAACATTACTGTCTTCAATAGCATCCATTACCTCTTGGTATATATCGGAGGTTGCCGTGTCTCCAGACAACCAGACTTCTTCTACATCGAGATTTGCAATGACTTGATCAATCTGTCCGATATGGTCTGCGTGTGGGTGTGTCCCAATTAAAATATCAAGGTGAGAAATCTCATGAGACTCCAAGTAATTGACAACGTTATTAGCATCCCAAATTCCTGTATCAATTAAAATTCTAAAATCATCGCCTTCATAGGAATATTCTATTAACGTTGCGTCAGCTTGTCCTACATCGATGTAGTGAACTTTCATTTCATTAAGTTTATCCGCCGATGGTCCGTCTCTAGGATTTTCTTCTGTGTTTCCCTCGTTCTGTTCTACATCTTGATTAGTGTTGCTTTCTGTCTCCATTTCATTTTCTTCTTTTATATCTAAATTTTCTTCCTTACTTTCTGTTTCACTCGATTCATCTGAATCAGCATTATTTTCAGATGCTATTTCCGAGTTGTAATCACCAGTAGCTTCGTTTGTTTCCGCCTCTTGACATCCCGTGATTAAAAAAACTATTAAACATAAATTCATTAAACTTACCAAACTTGTTCTCAAAGAATCACCTCTATCTATATGAAATAATAACACAATCGGGAAGCAGGGGGACGGTTC
>NZ_JBIMEV010000059.1:0-27754 GCF_051262595.1 Salipaludibacillus sp. CF4.18 | reverse complement strand
GGCGGGTTTTTCGAGTTTCACAACGACCCTTCGGGAACGGTTCCAAGAAGCCGCTTTATAAGAGAACTCTTTGTAAAACACATAAGGTGCAGCCGAATGAATCGTGGTACGTTCTCTTAATTGGCTTTCTAATTCCTGGGCTTTGGTCGTCAGTTTTTTATTTGCTTTTAAGCGAATGGCATAGGTGGTCTCATGTTCTTCGCATAATTCGTAAAGTCCGGGAACGGCAAAGCCGCTGTCCCCACGAATCGTCAACGTTGCCCAAGGATAGGTCTTCTTATAGTGACTGATCTTCCATGTAATCATCTACTTCTTGTCTTAACTGTATAAATTTCTCGCATGCTTTGTGGTCGACCATATCTCTGAAATGTCCAAAGAATGATTCCATGGGTGCTTTGTCCCCGTTGTCCCAACAATTTCCCTTTCTTGACATAGATTGACGTACCCCTAATTTTTTCACTCTGTCCTGAAACTCTGGATGAGTATAGTGAACCCCTTGATCAGAATGAAGGATAGCTTCAGGGTGAAAGATACCCATCCCTTCCTTGAGGTTGTCTAATGTTTGATAAACAATATCCATTTCTAATGACCTTGACAATTTATACGCTAAAATCTCTTTTGTAGCTCCATCTTTCACACAGGATAAATAGGCTTTTTGACCTCGACCATAGTAAAGATAAGTAATGTCAGTTAATAATACTTTACCAAATTCTTTTTGATCAAACTGACGTTTTAGTAAGTTTGGACATGTACGGTGTTCTTGTGTCGCCTTAAGCATTTTCCTATAAGGCTTCGCCCGCCTAATTTTGTTTCGAGGCTGAATTTTTTCATTAAGCGTCTGATTTTCTTTTGATTCATCACGACACTATGATCATTCTCTAATATCATTTTGATTTGAAGTGCCCCTACTTTTTGATTCTTTACGAAGAAAATACTTTTAATAAGTTCAACTTCTTGTGTATCTCTTGCTTCTCGGACTTGACGGACGTCCTCTGCGCTTAACCAGGCGTAATAACCACTTTTACTTACTTCAGCTAACTGACACAGCTGGGTTACTTCTCCCTTTAATTGATGCTTTCTGATGATTTTTTCAATAAGTTCAAATTTCTCTGAAGGGGTTAATATTTCTTTTTCAACGCCTGCCTCTCTCGTTCTTCTAGCTTTTTTAAGAAGTCATTCTCAGCTTCTAAATACTTGATTCTTGTTTCTGCTTTTTTAAGTTTTTCTTCGGCAGATAACGTTTTGGATGAGGGGAGGCCCGCACTTCCTTTTCCTCTTCGTTCCTTTTCGAATCCAACTTCACCAAACTGCTCAAACGTATCGCGCCATCGCCTTAAACACATAAAAACCCGAATAATGAGGCACTTTTTTTAAGTGTCCATTATTCGGGTTACAGTTCATTAATAAAGGTCCTTTATTTTGTTATATACGAACGACTATATTTTTATAAAAAAGGCGAAAGAGAAAGAAATTTCTTAGATTGTTGCGAAACTCTCATCTTTCCAAAGGTGAGGGTTTCTCCATCTTCTCTCCTTTCAATTTTTAAGTGAATTTTAAGGAGAATAAAGAAGATCGCGAATTCTCTGAAGAGGTGATTTGCGATCTTCCTTTATATTCTCCGCTATGGCTGTCATCATCGCTTGTTCATTAGCTCCCTTCAAGTTTTTGTAACCGGTAGTAGTGAAGCCCTTGGAGTTGTTTCGCATCCGCAAAACTTCGCTCATTAGTTTCTAATCTTGTTATAAAGCAGCTTTCTGACCTTCTCTTTACTAGACCGCCAAACATATTTTTATATTTTGATATTATATTTTCGCAGCCTTCTTAGCAGAGACGACTGGGTAATCCCAAGAGACTTAGCTATTTTTCTTGTGGAATTATTTGATTTGGCCGCTTTGATAATCATTGCTTTTTCAAGTTCTTCCACCATTTCCGGAAGTGGCCTGTCAATATCAGTTGGGAACTGCAAAGGCTGAGCTGTTGCCTCCTTGATCCTTTCCGGAAGGTCTTCCTCGGAGATTTCTCCTGCTTTCGTTATGATGACCAAACGTTCTATCAAGTTTTCCAGCTCTCGGATATTGCCTGGCCAATTATAGTTTTGAAAGTATTCAAGCACTTTTTTAGAAAAATAAAGGTCCTGCTGATAATTTTCATTAAACTTGTTTAAAAATACGTTTGCTAAGTGGTAGATGTCCTCCTGTCTTTCTCTTAAGGGAGGAACTTTAATCGGTAGTACATTCAGACGGTAATATAAATCGGACCGCAATTTTTTCTCCTCAATCATATTTTCAAGATCAAGATTAGTAGCCGCAATGATCCTCACATCCGCAGACTGCCATTTAGTATCGCCAATAGGAAGATATGTTTTATCCTGAATGAGCTGAAGGATTTTTGCCTGTAGATGAAGGGGCAGTTCACCGATTTCATCAAGGAATAGTGTTCCTTTTTCAGCCATTTTAACAAGCCCGGCCTTTCCGCCCTTGCTCGCCCCTGTAAACGCTCCCGTCTTATATCCGAACAGTTCTGATTCAAGCAGGGACTCAGGAATTGATCCGCAATTAATCTTTACTAACGCCTCGTCCTTCCGGGCGCTTAGCTGGTGGATTTGTTTTGCGATAAATGTCTTACCCACCCCTGTTTCACCGGTAACGAGAACGGTGGCATCCACTTCAGAAAATTTTTTGATTAGGTTAAGCAGTGAACGGAGTGCACTGCTTTTTCCAATCACCTTATTATCAAGAGTCTTTTTCCTGTTGCCAGTATGCATTTCTTGTAATTCTTTTGTATACTGCTTAAGCAGTTCCTTGGTCTCCTTGAACTGAGTAGACATCCTGACAGCCTCTGTTAAATCACGTCCGTGCGCCACGAGGAGTTCTGTTTCTCCTCCCTCATTAGCGACTATATGACCTGTAACAAGGTATTTTTTCCCTTCATTAAAAGTCTGAATCACACTCACATCGTGACCAGCTTCCAGTGTAAGACGGATAACAGATGGATTAAAATAACCTGTTGTTTCAAGTTCCTTCACATTCTTCCCAATCAGTTTTTCCTTCGGACCGTTTAAAGCCTCACTCGCTTTATTCAGCCACAAAGTATTTCCCTCATTATCAGCAATGTAAATGGCGTCGGTGAGAATATCTAACAAATTAATGATCATTTTATAGTTTTGCAGACTCTGTTTTTTCATTTTACCTCCCCCTATAATCTATAATATTAAATATATTCCGAAAGATAGTCAATAAAAATCGAACCGTAAATGGTTCGATTTATTTTTTTATAATGAATAAAGCATTATAATAGATTCGAAAACGAAGCAAAATGAAACGAAAATGCATCGAATGAAATTATGTTAAGTCTCTTTAGATAGTTTAAATCAAAAATTCATTTGTTTTGAAACAAATTAGCCTATTTTTTTGGCATGGATATTGCATCCTCTATAAGTAATCAAACAGACTTCAATCAGGGAGGACAAATTATGAATAATTCGAAAGAACAGCTTGTTATGAAACAAGTGGATAGTTTGTGGGAAGTGGAAGTGGAGTTTCTTCAGCAACTTGGAAGATTTAAAAGCACACTTGGCAATGAAGCCGCTATACAGAACTTCATTGCCGATCATCTGAAAGAAAGTTTACAGCTTGATGTTGAGATGATTACACTCGATCCACTAAAACTGGCAAAGTTGCCTGGATACTCTGCAGCCGAATGGTCCTATACAGGACGCCCGGTTGTAGTAGGAAAGCAGTCTGTAAAGGGGAAAAAAAAGGGGAAAAGTGTTATCTTTCAAGGGCATATAGACGTAGTAAGCGCTGAGCCAGTATCGAAATGGAACTACGATCCGTGGGCTTCCACAATCGTCGGAAACAAAATGTACGGGCGGGGAATTGCAGATATGAAAGCGGGCGTTGCTGCGATGATTTTTGCTCTGAAAGCTGTTCAGTCAGCTGGGGTTGAACTTTCAAATGATGTAATTCTCAAAACAGTAATAGAGGAAGAATGCACAGGAAACGGAGCACTTGCTGCCATTGAATCTGGTTATAAAGCAGACGTGGCCCTTATTCCCGAACCGTTGGGCCCGGTAGCCTTGACCGGCCAGGTAGGAGTTTTCTGGATACGGATCAAGGTGAACGGAGCGGGCGCCCATACAGAAAGGGCCAACCAGGCAGTGAATGCTGCGGTGAAAAGCTATGTAATGGTTCAGGCGCTGCTTGACTACGAAAAAGAAATCAACGGCCTGCCGAAGCACGAGGCATTCGCTGACCACCCACACCCTCTTAACATAAATATCGGAAAAATCCATTCAGGAGACTGGCCATCCACTGTTCCATCTGAATGTACGATTGAAGCAAGAGTAGGACTCTTTCCCGGGACAGACCCCCAGGAGGCGAAAGATGAATTAACGGGATTTTTATTGGAAGCGGCTAAAAAAGATGAATGGCTGAAGGACAACCCGCCTGAAATTTCCTTCTATGGTTTCCACGCAGAAGGGTTTACCATTGACCCTGCCCAGGAGCTCTTCCATACATTAGAAGAAGCACACAAATTAACTGAAAAAAAAGATCTCACATATGGCGCATTTACCGGAACTACTGATGCAAGGTTTTATAATCTGTACTATGATATACCGTCCACCTGCTACGGCCCGGTCGGAGCAAACATCCATGGATCAGACGAATGGGTGGACCTTGAAAGCGTTAAACAAGTAACAAAAACGTACGCCGCTTTTCTTATGAAATGGTGTAACTATAAAGACTAAATTAAGAAGCAGTAGAGAAACAGACAAAGATAGTAATGAAGGAGGCCATCGTTATGAAAGAGAGCATTCAGCAAAAAAATAACGACGTGCTGGTTCGCGATGTACATGAGGTGATTGACGAGCTTTGGAAAGACCAGGTGTCTTTCCTGCAGGACCTAGTCCGCCACAAAAGTACACTTGGAAATGAAACAGAGATTCAACGCTTCATACAAAACTATTTACAGGAATCTTTAAATCTGAAAACAGCAGCTTTCACACCTGATATCGAAGCCATTTCAAAATACAAAAATTACGGATCTGCGGAATGGTCCTATGAAAATAGGCCAGTTGTCGCCGGTAAGTGGAAAACTGATGGGGAAAAAACAGGAAAAAGCCTGATCCTTCAGGGACATATCGATGTGGTAAGTGCTGAGCCTGAGTACAAGTGGGATTACCCGCCTTATGATGCTGTAATTGAAGGAAATAAACTCTATGGGCGAGGGTCGATGGATATGAAAGCAGGAGTGTCTTCAATGATCTTCGCTGTCCAGGCATTACAAAAGGCGGCCATTAAGCTCGGAGCAGACCTACAGATCCATTCAGTCATTGAAGAGGAATGCACTGGGAACGGAGCAATCGCCCTGCTTGATAGAGGTTTTACGGCTGACGGCGCACTCCTTCCCGAACCAACTTCCTTAACTGCATTTAATGCCCAACTTGGAGTTTTCTGGATGCGGGTGAAGGTGTTCGGCTTTGGTGCCCATGCCGAACGTGCTTCAAAAGCGCAAAACGCCCTCAACAAAGCAGCCTACCTGATCCAGGCTCTCGATGAATACCGGATATATATTAACAGCCTAGAAAAGCATGAAAACTTTAAACATTACAAAGCTCCCCTAAATATTAATACTGGGGTAATCAAAGGCGGGGACTGGCCATCTAATGTGCCATCAGAATGCGAGTTTGAAGTGAGATTAGGATTTTATCCTGACACAGTCCCGGATGAAGCGCAGCAGCAGGCAAAGGACTGGCTTCTAAAAGCAGCTACTGAGGATGAGTGGTTGAAAGACAATCCACCTGAAATCGAGTTCTACGGCTTCAGGGCCCCTGGTGCTGTACTTGATACTGAGAGCGCTCTATTTGAGACACTCGGGAAATCCCATGAAACAGTCACTGGGGAAAAATTGAATTATACTGCGTTCACTGGAACATCAGACATCCGTGTCTTTGAAGAGTTCGGTATTCCGTCAACCTGCTACGGTCCGTCTGGAGGCGGAGCACACGGCTTGAATGAATTTGTTGATCTTGAAGCTGTAAAAACTACTACGAAAACACTGGCCTCCTTCATTATTGACTGGTGTAAAGTGAAAAGCTAACTTAAGATTTCCTGGGGGTCCCTAATCAAACACTAGTGTTGTTTCTCAAAAAATAATCGAAGAAATTTAACGAGGAGGATTTTATGGATATTAATGAAACATCTCAGACGATACTAATTGCGTTATTAGCCTTTTATGCCGTCGGAATTTTAGGCTACTCTTATTATTTTTACAGAAAAGCGCGCACCTACGAATCCTATAATATGGGCGGACGGGCAATGCCGCTTTTGCCGATGATTCTGACTGCAGTCGGGGGGGCTGTTGGTGGTTCCACTATCCTTGGTTTCATGACAGACGCTTATCTTCTTGGAATGGGGCAAATTTGGTCCGTCGTTTCACTCGCTTTTTCGTTAGCGATCTTCACCCTCTTTTTCGTGAGGAAAATCCGAAAAGCAGGTGATGAACACAAGCTGTTCTCAGTCGGCGATTATGCCGCACACCGTTATGGCAACGCAGCGAGATATCCAACTTTCATAGGTAACATGGCAGCACTGGGTGCTTTAACCGGATTGCAATTTGTCGCGCTGGCGACCGTACTAAACTTAGTTTTCGACCTGGATATGACTACGGGAATTATTATCTCCTGGCTTTTTATCACTCTGAAAACATTTCTAGGAGGACTTACAGCAGTTATCTGGACCGACGCATTACAAGGAACCCTGCAGACTATCGGTGTTATCGTTTTGTTTTTTTTCATCTACCAGCTGACTGGTGGATGGGACAATATGGCGGCGAATGTAAGTACTAATGTAAGTGCTAATGTAGACGCTGTTGGGTCTGCCCAATTTTTAAGCCCAGTAAACATTGGTCTTGCTCAAATCCTTATTCCTTTCCTTACAATCGGAGCCTCAATCCTCGTAAGGCAGGATACGTGGCAGAGAGTCTGGGCCGCCAAAGATATACAAACATCGGTTAGATCAAACTGGCTTGCATGCGCAGTTATTTTTATTACTGGTGCAGCCGTGATAATGATCGGAACCTTTGCAAACGCAGGACTTGGCATAACAGCCGAACAGCCGAACCTAATCTATTATGAGATCATCTTCGGGACGCTGCCATTCTGGCTTGGCGCAATCATGTTTATCGTACTGGTCGCTACAATTCTTTCCTGCGCCGATTCCTTCTTTATCGCCGGATCTACAGCGATTGTAAGTGATGTTATCAAACCCCATGTGAAAAAACAGACGGATCGCCAGCTGCTTCTTTACAGCAGACTGATGGTTATTGCCATGTCCATATTTTCCTTGTTCCTCGCCCTTGCGATCCCAAGGCTTGTTGAACTGTGGATGACAGGCTCGGCAATCCTAGTAGCTGGACTACTCGCGCCGATAATGCTCGGACTCTTCTGGAGCCGGCCCACGAAAATTGCCGGGGTGGCCTCTATGTGGACAGGATTGATCTTGGCCATCGTCTGGCAGCTTGCAGGTCATCCATTAGGTTTACAACCAATATACATCGGCTTCCCAGCATCGGTTATCGTACTGCTTTTACTTACATTTACGACAACTGATAGCACTACTGTCGAGCCGAAGGAAAAGTATAATCTGAAGGTTACAAAATAAAGAAAAGCATCTGTCCTGATTGTGCGCCAGCCAATTCAAGTCAGCGCGCTTCAGAAAGCGGATGCTTTTCTATTAAGCTCAAGTACTTTCAGACAGGTATGTTTCTGAAAAATTCATAAGCGCTAGTCATTCTGGTCGTTTTTTAATTAACTTCCTTTATGAATCACTAACTAAAAGTTGAAAGTAAATTAATACCTTATCACTTAGGTGCGGCGTCCATGTATGACGTAACGGCAGTCGAGGAAACTTCTCTTGGGCACGGGATTTATTCTTACTGTTTTTCAGTTCGGCAGGAAGATGGCCGGATATGCAGCAAAAGCTATTCAGCCCGATAATTCTTATGGTTCTTCAGTTCATTTTGTAGGTGGACCATATGAGGTTTCTTTAATGACATTTGGAATCAAAATCCCCTTATATTTGATCTGAACGGATTTAACCTTTGCGGGGAAACTGTCAATGTTGTTTTCGGGCATAAGTATGATTTTGATATAATTGATAAGGCTGAAGTAATTATAATCTTGAAACCGTTCGTGATCAATTTAAACTAAATATAAATAAGATTAGTAAAGGAAACAAAACTTCTCGAACAAGACATTTAAATAATAAGAATTGCAGCAAAGTTTAGAGAAGCAAATCACTGATCAAGAAGAATTTAAGAACAATTAACCCTAAGGAAATAAGAAGAACACTACGCATTAGAGAAGAGGATCCATTAGACCGTTAAAGGATGGTTATAGAAAGCTGTCAATTCGTAGTTAATGACGTTTTTTGTTCGATAGAATGTCGTGGCTGGAATTATTTTCTTGTTTTTTAAGGTTTTACTATCCACATTCTCGGTTTTTTCATTATAATGGTATGAATGAATGTTTTGACAAACAAAATATAAGCAATTACGAAAAATAATTGTGTATTTTATAAGGGGGATCATCATGGAAAAGCAAGTAGGTACTGATCGCGTTAAACGTGGAATGGCAGAAATGCAAAAAGGCGGCGTCATCATGGATGTGGTGAACGCAGAACAAGCTAAAATAGCTGAGGAAGCAGGGGCAGTAGCTGTTATGGCTCTTGAACGCGTTCCTTCTGATATTCGTGCAGCGGGTGGCGTCGCTCGTATGGCTGACCCATCAATTACGGAAGAAATTCAAAATGCTGTTTCCATTCCAGTTATGGCGAAAGCCCGAATTGGACATATTGTTGAAGCACGCATTTTAGAGGCGTTAGGTGTTGACTATATCGACGAAAGTGAAGTTTTAACACCAGCAGATGAAGTATACCACTTGAATAAACGTGACTACACTGTACCTTTTGTATGTGGCGCGCGTGACTTAGGAGAGGCTACTCGACGAATCGCAGAAGGAGCGTCTATGCTTCGCACGAAAGGTGAGCCCGGTACAGGGAACATCGTTGAAGCAGTTCGTCATCAACGTTTAATGCAAGCGCAAGTAAGAAAAGTAGTAGGTATGTCTGAAGATGAACTTATGACTGAAGCGAAAAACTTAGGGGCTCCTTATGAGGTACTCTTAGAAATTAAACGAAGCGGTCGTTTACCAGTTGTAAACTTTGCAGCAGGTGGGATTGCTACTCCTGCTGATGCAGCGTTAATGATGCAGCTTGGATCCGATGGTGTCTTTGTTGGATCAGGTATTTTCAAGTCTGAAAATCCTGCAAAGTTTGCGAAAGCAATAGTAGAAGCTACCACTCATTATCAAGATTACGCGTTGATTGCAAAGCTTTCGAAAAATCTTGGTCCAGCGATGAAAGGAATCGAAATTTCATCGATCGAAGCTAAGGACCGTATGCAAGAACGAGGTTGGTAAACTGACTGACGCTTAACAGCGTTTTATGAAAGAAGAGGTGTGAAAACATCATGATTAACATAGGTGTATTAGCGCTTCAAGGCGCAGTGAGAGAGCACGTCAAGGCACTAGAGGCACCTGACGTGAATATTATTATTATAAAAAAAGTGGAACAATTAAAAGAAATCGAAGGCTTAGTTTTCCCTGGCGGAGAAAGTACAACGATGCGCAGACTCATCAATCTTTATGGATTTTATGAGCCGTTAAAAGATTTTGCCAAGCAAAAAAAGCCGATCTTTGGTACGTGTGCCGGTGCCATTCTTATGGCTAATGAAATAGTTGGCCAAATGGAGCCGCATTTATCTGTAATGGATATGGTTGTCGAACGGAATGCTTTTGGCGGCCAACGGGAAAGTTTTGAGGCGCTTCTGAAAATGGATTCCATTGGTGATGATGTTCAAGGAGTATTTATTCGCGCACCGATTATCAAAACTGTGGGCGAAGATGTTCAAGTCTTGGCCAGGCATAGTGGTGACATTGTTGCTGCGCAATCAGGACCATTTCTAGCTTGCTCGTTTCATCCAGAATTAACGGATGATTATCGTATGCATCAATATTTTGTTAAAATGGTTAGAGAATCTCGTGTCCATGCTTGATAATTACTAAAAACTTCGGTTATGATAAGAATAATCTTATACTGAGCAAAGATAGGAAATAGTAATGGAAGACATTGCCTTCAGAGAGGTGTAAGAGCGTTTGAATAATATGTTTATGCCAAATACAATTATCTTAATTTTATTTAGTAGATTAATTTCCACCAACCTCCTAATTATCTTCCGATTTAAAAAGTGTAAAATGTTTGAGGAGGTACAGTAAAGGAAAATTACGAATCCCTTCTTTTATCATAATCCTTTTCCAGTTGACTAGAAAAAATGTTTCAATGGTACTGTCATTTAAAATCTTCTTTATCGTTTTTGAATAATCAAAATTTCTTCGCACTTTTAATCCCAACCTTTCGTTGATTCTACCAATAGTGAAGACCAGGTCCTGAAATTCCCGAATAGTTTTTTCAGATTAATCATTGGTTAGTCTCCTTTATATTTCCTTTCATTTTCACTCACTCTATTTTTGGACCTATTTCCTGATGTTTAAGGGGGTATTCGTCGCTAGTAACATCATCAAATATTAAGAGATTCCAACAGAAATAATTACCTTAACATGGAATAATCCTCTTTCCGAAAAATCCCGAAAAAATTCCTCACTTAGAGAAATCTTTTCGGGATATCCAAGTACAATTTATCAAATTTTAACATCATTTTATCACATTATCTATTTTGTATCTAGAAGAACTTAAACAGGGAATTATCTTTATTCTTTGCTGTCTACTATGCTATAATACTCACAGATGAATACGTGAAGGGAATCCCCAAGAACAGAGATGCCGCAAGGTAATCTCTAGTTTTCGGGGGATTTTTTTATTATTAAGGAGTGAATAAAATGAACTTAATAAAAATTTTTCTCATGTTAATACCTATTATGATGATGTTGCCTGCATGTGGCAGTAATGATGATGAAACAAGGATTTCCGATCAAGAAATGGAAAATAGACAAGCATATATTGAAATGATTCGTCATTCTATAGATGAATCGAACAAACTATTAAAACGTGTAAGTAAATCTCTTGATAATGTGTATACAGGAGAACGAAACATTACAACATTTCGATCTGAAATTGAGAAGCTGGTTCCTGAATCAAGCGCTTTAGTTACAGATATGAACGACGGCATATATTTAATTCGTGATGGAATGTTTGATTTTCATCGTCAGAAAATATCGTTACTATCTAAACAACATGCAATGTTACTGAATGCCGTAGAAAGTATAGACAACGATCAATTCAGTAAAAGTGACCTACAAAGAGAGATCAACGATATCAAGGTAGAACAGACTCGTGTCGTTGAAACTCTTACAAAAGGGTTCAACAATGAGTAAGTGTAATCTTTTCCTATTTGTTAAATAACTTATAGACAAGTAAAATGAAAGAAGGATACTAAATAGGAGGAAATACAATGACTTTAAGCATTCATGAAATACCTCACGTTGTTTTTGATGAGATTCATAAAGAAATCGGTCCGAACACAAGCGCTAAATTGGCGAAGTATATATTGAAGGATACAGTAGATAACACTTCTTCTATAAATAGTTATGTAAAAGACATATTAAACAGAATTCTCTTTAAAGATGGCGAAGATATTGATCTCCTATACATTAAAGATATCTATCGAAGAAGACTTCAAAATACAAAGAAAAACTGGTATAAGCAACTTGAAGAAGATTGCCATAAACATATAATTACACCTATCCATGCAGAAAGAGACGTTCTCAAAATGGCTATAGAAAATAAACAATCAGATGACCAAATCAAAAGTCTCATAGGTGATAATATTGAACAATATGTTTATTCTCGTTTGCAAGACATACACGACTGGGCTCATAATCGTAAAACCAGATTGACCGATTACCCATATTTAGACTCAAAAAAACACCATCAAATAACAAAAGCATTTGAAAACGATATTGTTTACATCATTTGCAAGTTTCTAGAAAGTGCTCCTAAAAAGTGGATATCTCATAGATTCAAAGACCTTATCGATAATCCTATTTTTTCTGATGGCAAAAAGAAATTAGAGGGGACCATTGAATATGACTCGAATCAAAAAAGAGATATTGTTTATAACGAATATAAACTTAGTGATGATCGAATAATTCGCTCTTTTATTTCACTCAAGGAAGGGGAACAAATCGAACTAGATAAAATGTTTTCGCTTGACGATACAGACTCAGAAATCATTGAACATATTCTTGAAAATAGAGGTAAACGATTTTTTACAGATAAAGTAATTCAATTCGACCTCCGTCCTCTTCTTTTACGTGTCTATGGCCACGCAGGAAAAAAAGCCTATGATTTAGCCACCAAACGGTTAAAGAAGATCGGTAGATTCAGCATAGAAGGTCGAACTATAGGATTAGATAATAAAACAAAAACATCTTTTCTTTATAATTTATTTCAAGAAGTTAAAGTAAACAAAGATGATTTAACAGATCGAGTATCTGCTGAAATCCGCTTATCCGATTCCTTACACGAACAATTTATAACCAATCAAACTGTACAAATATATAGCCATTTCATTCATAAACTCGAAAATGGGCTATCTAAAATATTAATCTATGCATTTCAAAAAGAGCGACTGGATGCTTTCCTAGAAGAGAGGGAAATGAATAGTCACTACGAATACACATTTTTTTCAGATCGTATACGTTTCCGTTCGAAAAAAATCAATACAAACCTTAAAATCATTGAATCCTCTCTTCAAGAATTAAAAACTGCCAAGATTATTATTAATCATTTTGAAAAATCTGGAAATGGTTTTGAGATTCGTCTTCTTCCTTTAATGGAATCTGAAAAGAAAGATTTTTTTAATTCATCCACGATTAATTACATGAAGTAATTTATCATTTCAATTTACCGTTTTTCGCGTACCTTGGAATCGCTTTTACCCTTTCACGCGTACTTTAGATTCGTTTTTACCGAAAAGTGCATACTTTGGTGTCATTTTACCCTTTCACGCGTACTTTATGTTAAAAAAACCATTAGAAACTAATTTATTGTATAGATAAACTCTCTTTTATAGGACTTATTTTGCCGAAAAGTGCGTACTTTGTTGTATTTTTTATAGTCTACACTTAATTTTTCTGACTTTTTACCCTTTTTCACGTACTGTGTGTCTGAAAATTTTTTTATTTTTTCTATTATCGGATGAAACAGTAACTATTTCTCACTTTTTACCCTTTTTCACGTACCTAACAATGTACCTATTCTAATCGTATTTTACCCTTTTACGCGTACTTTGTGAGCTCTACCAATCTTTGTCACAATCTGCTAGACTTTCATTAGAATCAGTAATGGAAAGACTTGGTGCTTTACTTTTAAAAAACATAGAAAAATCCTGTACTCCATAGGAATACAGGACAATAAAAAAATATACCCACTTACACCTTCTTATTATCCTGTCAGGTTTGGCGACCACCACAGAATAAAAGAATAAACACAGGAATAAGTCTCATTTGTTAACTTTCTTCTATATTACCACATGTAAAAGAAATTGCAAATGCTTGACCTCTACTTTTCTGGGACTTGTTTGTGGGAAACTTTGGAGGTTACCTATCATGTTATTAGAACAACTACACACACAACGAGATGTCGAAAAATACTTCAACAACTTCTCTCGAATCGACAACGCCTTTGCCGATCCCGCCATACTTAATAAGATTTCCAGTTCAAAACAAATGGCATTCTTCTTTGAAATAGCCCATCGCTCAAATATGGGTCATATCCAAATTAAACCCATCGAGTGGATGTCGCTTCTTTCCACTTCTTATGATGTAATTGCAAAATATGTACAGGTTTTCATCGATTTAGGGATATTAACGAAAATCAGCAAGTACAATTATTACTTTACCTATTTCAAGGATTATTCTATTACTAGTGGTTATATCCATACATATTCTTTTCTCTACTCTGAAGAGTTCCGAAAACTATCTATTAACTCGCAGCGTATTGCTATTTACTTTTTAGGCCTTTTATCGAAAAGAGCTCCTTATAAGAAAGAAAAAGATTCCATAGTAATGATACAGGATTGGTTTGGTAGTGCTGACAGTGATCGACTCTTTCCTGTATGGAGTCGATCAGAAATCATGGACGATTTTCGTGCATTGACACCTTTTTTCGATTTAATTCTCCCAAGTAAACTAAGAAAAAACCGTTTAGTCCTTAAACGGTTATTCCCGAACGTTTTTCACGATCGAAAGACATCAGCTGGACGAGAAGAATGGATGGCGCGTTTTCTTATCGATCATGGAGTAGAATCATGGGCACCATGCAATTTACGTGATATGACCAATATGTTTCAATCAATGGCTAGAAATATGACACCCTATTTAGCCATTGAAATTTTTAGTAATGCCCTTATTAAAGTTCGTCTCAGCGTACATACACAGTCAGATGCTCAAGACTTCTTAGATCTATTCCATGAACAACCAAAAGAAGTGGATGGAAGGAAAAAGTGTTTAATGATCTTTAAAGACACCTTCTTAAAAGAATCCGTCACAGAAATTGGCCTAAAACTCGACCAAGACTATCATTCAATTTTGGATGCAAAGAAAAGGATCGACGTTGACCTTTGCGATTCTCCACAACCAGCGCTATCGGATGAGGAATTATTGAAATTAATTGACTTCGAATATGATGCAATTCGGAATAAGTGCATCAGTTTTGAAAAAGGACTTATCGACCTTTTTGTTAATCAAGACAGGAAACAACTATTAACTACAAGAAAAGAACATCTTCCTAGATATGTTCAGGAATCCTTAACATATCTTCAGAAGCTAGCCAAATTATCATGTTTTGAAAAACTTTCGTTTGCAAAGGATTCATTTTTTCTTGTTATTGAAGATCTCTTTCAGAAGGAAGAAGACAGCCAACCAAGAAGTAAATATCCTGGTTACAACTGGCTAGAAGAAGAACCAGTAACGTAACTAAAAACACTTTTATATTTTTATAATTTCAGAGAAACCGTGGATTTTTAAAAATTAATTCATCGACGGTTTTTTGTGCTGTCTTTTTTTATTTTCCCTTGTCTCCCCTTCTCAAACACCATTCTTTACCCTTGCCTTATTAGCAACCACTAACCTAAATAATCTATTATTTTTTTACAAATAACTTTCATTTACTAATTTGTTTATATAGTAGAGTATTTTTTCTGTGGATTCCTTTATTTATGTGATATATATATATATCGAACACCTAATCCTTTATTTCGAATGTCGATTTATCTAGTTATCTATGATCGTTTTCTACAAAAAATAACAATAAAACCTATTGTATCAATGATAAATGAGCTTATATTGTTATTCTTTATGGTTATTCTTTATTAATAGTCTTTATTCCTAATATATATATATAGATGATATCATCCATGAATTAATTTCTAGCCTTTCTTCAACGACAAAAACAGCCCCTTCCTCTTAGATACCCATTAATAGGTATCTCTATTTTTAGAATAGCCGTCAAGAGTGTCGGTATGGAGCAATTAGTTTTGCTATGACATACTACGACCTAAAATTTACGGATGCTGTAAGAAGAGCAAACGAACATGAGTATGCTCTTCTTAAGGATCGGGTTGTAGAAACTGGGAAAGTGACTTTTAAGTATCCTCATTATTTTGAAGTTAATGATACAAAAGACATTAAAAATTACGTTGACTGGTGCATAAAAAAAGATTTACTGGTACAAGACAAAAAAGGCAATCTGTTTTAAACGGTAAAAGAAAATCATTTGCATCCTTTCCGGTACCTCACGTATTTGTTCGAAACGTTGTCAAATCTTAATTTAGAAGAACCAGAGGTTCTCGATGCTTATCTCCCCTGGTCAAAAGATCTTCCCTCAGAAATTTATATTTCTACTGAAGCTTAAATACATCATAAATAACCCACACCTTCCACGGAAGATGTGGGTTATTTGACGCTTACCAAAACCCTTATTTTTGTGAGTTATCATACATTCTCACGCCTTTTTGCCGAGCTTATAACACTGTCATTCTAAAGTGCTATTCGACTAAGAGAAAGCCCTTCCAGACGTTACGCCTTCATTTGACTCTTCGATATCATCCTTCAGTCCGTTAGGACTGTCTAACCTTTAGCTGGGTAATGTGACCATTCCCAAGTTAAGATAGAAACATTTCGCACAACTAATGTCAGCAATAGGTAAGCATTTGAGGTTATCTCCAGCTTTTGTCGGGTAGGTCAGGGATATTACTATCCCCTTCCCCCCTAAGAACCGCACGTGTGCCTTTCAGCACATACGGCTCAAGCATGCATTTATCCTTATCTAGACTTTATTAATCCTATTATTTTCTTTCTCTTCAAGTACTTCTTGATACTCCCAAGTTGAACATCATTTGGGGCGCCAGCCTTTGCAGGGAATACCTTGTGGTATTCCAGATGGCAAGATATGTGAACCAATTCTAAGTTCTTATATTCATTGCTTCCACCTTTGAATCTAGGGACTTTATATGTAGTTCTAAACCTTCAACCCTATCTGCAATTGATTTACTACACAAAGAGCATTTGTATTTTTGCTTTTTCGCTAGCTTTTGTCTATACGCTACATTGTTTCTATCAAACTCTTTAACATCACGTTTCTCAAAATAATCTTTGAGATCTATATTGAAAGGACTATAATCATATTTAATAAGTACGTGCCGTTTAATTGGTATCCAATTGATTAAAGGTTATCAGGTCAGTTAGAATCCAATTGCTATTACTTTGACCAGTTTTATCTGGCTTAAAGTACTTTTTTCTAATCCAGCCATGTGCTATTTTCGTCTTGTCCATTTCTAACCCAAGCCCCCTAGTTTCAAGGTAGATTATGTGAAGGGTCAATGAGAGACGAAGCAGATACTAAATCATGTGTTTTACTTGTACAGGAATGTGTGGGAAAACGGGCTCTTCTATGACTTTTTAAAAGTGCGCATTATGAAATGATTCAACTATAAACGATTTTTAAAAAATTAATCCACCTAGCACCGATTGAGTATCAATGCCAGATGGCCGCATAGCCTTTCTAATGGTGTCTACTTGACAGGGGTAAGTCCAGAATACGTTAATTTTTATAGTTAGTGTTTGTAGAGGACTCCTATTTTAAGTGTCTCCTCTACAGGGTACAGTTCCCCCCTTACTTCATCCCTCTGACGAGAATCCTTTTAAGGCTTTTAGTGTTTTTTCGCGAATTTGGATTCGGTTGATATAATCTTTTGCTACGAGTTCTGTATAAATTAAGTCAAAGAATAGGAAGAGTGGTAAGGTTGGTGAGATGTTCTGGGCCATATGCATATTATTTTTACTCATGACTAGAAGGGGTAAATCTGCTATTTGGAAGAGTTCCGATGCTTTTTCACTGGTGATCGCTAAAATGGTTGCGCCTTGTTGCTTGGCGATTTTAACCGCATCGATGACTTCTTTTGTTTTTCCCGAAACCGAAATTCCTATCACTAAACTGTCTTCTGTCGTTAATGCTGCATCCATTACCGCTTGATGCGGATCGGTAATCGACTCCACATTGACACCCACTCGAAAAAATTTCCATTTAAACTCTTGGGCCGCAATCCCAGAGTTGCCTATTCCATAAACATGAACCTTCTTCGCCTGATTTAAAAGAGCAACGGCTTGTTGAATATCCGGATACGTGATTTTTCGAAAGGTCGTTTCAATGATCTCTAAATGGTTTTGATACAGTTTAGAAAAGTAATCAATCTCCTTGATGTCACTCGTCGCAGTCGGTTTGTTTCGTAAGTCGATATACCGTTTTAATTCGTGCCTAAATTCATTAAATCCTGAAAACGAAATTTTTTGGCAAAAACGAGTAATCGTGGCTGGCGAAACATGAATTTTTTTCGCAATTTGACTAATCGATAACTGGCTGACTTCATCTGAATGGGCTATGATATATTTTGCGAGATCTGCCTCAGAACTAGTGAATTTCTCCATACTACAGGCGATCCCATGGATCAGATTCTCACCGAGATATTCCATATTTCCCTCCTCTTTTAGGATGACTCGTTCATTATACACGACGATACCCCTATTCTTCGTTAAAAAGGGTGAAAATACAACAACTACAACAAAAGCAACCAGAGATGCACCATCCAAGCAGACTCCAATCCGTTTTTCTGCACAAAAAAATAACCCAAGCAACCCGCCTGGGTTAAAAATATCTGTTCTTTGGGCATTAATCTAGCTAGACCAGCATAATTCCCCTCAAAAAGCCTTCAATTATCCTTAGTCTTGCAATGCTTCAACAAATATTTTGGTGATCTGCTGTGGTCTTGTAATTGCGCCACCTACAACGACTGCATGAACATTACTATCTAGGACGGACCGTGCGATTGTTGGCGTCGAAACATTTCCCTCTGCCAAAACCTTTGCTTTATTCACTTTTTCCACAATTTGTTTCATGACGTCATAATTATGATCATCAATTTTCAATCCATTTGTTTCCGCTGTATAGCCATATAACGTCGGCGCCACAATATCAAACCCTAACTCATCGGCAAACATCGCTTCTTCAACCGAAGAGACGTCCGCCATCAACACGAGGTCAGGATACTTGGATCTTATCTCTTTATAAAATGCCACTAAATCACAGCCATCAGGTCGGAGTCGATTTGTCGCATCTGTGGCAATGATCTCGACACCCGTTTCTGCTAAGGCATCGATCTCTTTCATCGTAGGTGTAATAAAGACTGGATGGTCTCCGTACACTTGTTTAATGATGCCAATGACCGGCAGTTCCACTTGTTTTTTGATTTCGACAATGTCCGAAACGGAGTTGGCACGAATGCCAACGGCTCCCCCTTCTTTTGCAGCTACTGCCATACGCCCCATAATGAAAGAACTGTGTAACGGTTCCCCTTCTAAAGCCTGGCAGGAAACAATTAATCCCTTTTCAATTTGTTCTAACACTTGATGCATGTCCAAACACGTCCTCACTATGAAATCTTATTGATCACTCACCTAAATACTCTTCCACTTCGTTTTTCACAATCGTCACTTGAGGTCCGTAGATAATTTGAACACCCGTTCCTTTTTTAACAATCCCTTTGGATCCCGTCTGTTTGATGACTTCGTCTTGAACCAAGGATTCATCCTTAATCGTGACCCGAAGTCGCGTTGCACAACAATCGACAATCTCAATATTATTAACTCCGCCTAATCCTTCAACAATTGTTTTCGCACGGTCTGTAGCTGCAACTTGTTCAGTAACTTGTTCCTCGTCTTCACGACCAATGACCTTGTAATTCTTTTTCTTAATTAAGAATTTAAACGTAAAGTAGTATAAGAAGAACCACGGAATCCCTACTAAGAGAACATAAGGCCAATTCGTTTTATCGACACCTTGAAGGACTCCAAATAAAATGAAATCAATAAACCCACCTGAAAAGGTTTGTCCAACCGTAATATTAAAGATATCTGCCATCATAAAAGCAAACCCGTCAAACACCGCATGTACAAAGTAAAGAAGTGGTGCAACGAATAAGAAACTAAATTCAAGTGGTTCGGTAATCCCTGTTAAAAAAGAAGTTAGTGCCGCTGAAAGCAGAATTCCGGCAACAACTTTTCTGTTTTTCTTTTTAGAACAATGATAAATCGCTAATGCCGCACCCGGTAAACCGAACATCATCGTAATAAACCGACCAGACATATATCTTGATACACCTTCGTAATATTGCTCGGTGGACGGATCTGCCAATTGCGCAAAGAAGATATTTTGCGTACCGCTTATTAATTTATCACTAATCTCCATCGTTCCACCAAGAGCTGTTTGCCAAAATGGAAGATAGAAAATATGATGCAAGCCCATAGGTCCAAGCATCCGTAAAATAAATCCATAGAAAAGCGTGCCAATTTCCCCTGTACCGGTTACAATCGATCCAAGTTGATTAATAAAAATTTGGAAATAAGGCCAGATAACAAATAGAATTGCTCCGATAAAAATGGCAACAAAGGAAACAACGATTGGAATAAATCGAGATCCTCCAAAGAAGCCTAACACTTGCGGCAATTCAATTTTATTGTATTTATTGTGAAGAAATGCTGCGACTATCCCGACAACAATCCCTCCAAATACACCCGTTTCTAATGTCTGAATACCGACAGCTATTCCCTGACCAGCACTTGCTAAATTATCACTAGCTAATTCTCCTGTTAAAGCAAGTAAGGCATTGATGGCACTATTCATAACAAAATAACCGATCATCGCCGCTAATCCAGCCGTCCCTTTATCTGAACGAGCTAAACCAACTGCAACACCCACCGCGAAGATGATTGGCAAGTTTGCAAACACGATATTACCGGCAGCACTCATAATCGTAAAAATAGCTTGCAGCCAAGTAATATCTAAAAACGGGTAAGCTGAAACCGTATTGGGGTTTGACAGCGCTCCGCCGATTCCTAATAACAAACCAGCAGCCGGTAAAACCGCGATTGGAAGCATAAACGATTTACCAAATTGCTGAGCTTTCTCAAAAACTTTCTTCATCAAGATTACCTCCCTTATGTTCTCTAAGCACTACGCATAAGTTCACTTAAACTTATACTCGTATCATATATCCCTACCTATCGATATTCAATGGTGTTGCAATCGTTTTCACGTGTTTTCATTGTCCTATCATAAACACTGAAAATGTTTTCATGATCTTGTATAATAAAAAAACTACTTGAAAGGAGAGTCACCCCCAATCAAGTAGTTATTGATGTTCACGCCTGTTCTTAGTCAAAAGACAAGATGTCCCTTTCCCTTTGCGCTGTTTTCCCGAACTTTTTCACAGTCACTTTTGTCGAATCGGTAAAGACCACGGGAACTACAGAAGATGTCGCCGATTTCTTAATAAATTCTAAATCAAACTGCAAAAGTTCCTGTCCTTTCTTTATCTTCTCCCCGTCTTTAACAAGGGCAGTAAAGCCTTCTCCCTTTAACTGAACCGTATCAATGCCCACATGAATGAGAATTTCATATTCTTTCACAGATTTAATTCCGATGGCATGTTTTGTTGGAAAAACATTAATGATTTCCCCATCAACAGGTGAAACCACAGAACCAGCTGCTGGAATAATTGCAAATCCGTCCCCCATCATTTTTTCCGAGAAAACAGGATCTTCCACTTTGGTGATATCAATAATTTCACCTTCAATTGGCATAATAAACTCATCAACCGCTGCTACCTTATTTTTATTTTTAAATAGACTAAACATAAATATCCTCTCCCTTTACATTCATTTTCTTTATATTACCCTAATGCTACGCTTACAAAGCATATCATTCAATAACTATAGTTGTCTATACCAATAAGAGGCGTGGTAATCATCTAGGATACGATATGAAGAAAACCCCAATCGATTTTAACTGTAATTTCAACAGTCGGTATAGACAACTATATCTAACCATGCTAAGATAATGCCATCATCAGAAAGGCGTGATTGACGATGAATCATAAAAGCAAACCGATCCTGTTAACAGGAATGCAACTATATGCGGAAGATCAAATACTAGCGACTGGATATTGTCAATTAAAGGACGAAAAAATAATTGGATATGGGCCCATCGAGAATTTACCATCAACAGAAGGATTCGAGGTAATAGAGGTTCCCTCAACCTTTAAAGCAATTCCTGGCCTAATCGATATTCATATACATGGAGTGAATGGTGCGGACGTCATGGATGCAACAACCGATGCATTGGCGACAATGGCAATTGCATTGCCAAAAGAAGGGACAACCAGTTTTTTAGCCACGACGATGACCCAAAGTACTACATCCATTGAAAAAGCACTAATCAACGCTGGAAATTATATCGCGCAGCAGCAACTACCCGGAGAAGCTGAGATACTTGGTGTTCATCTTGAAGGACCGTTTGTAAATAAAGTAAGAGCAGGAGCACAACCAGTCAATTTTATCGTCGATTCTAGCATTGAGGAATTCAAGAAGTGGAACATATTAGCAAAACAATCAGTAAAAATTGTCACAATCGCACCGGAACAACCAGGCGGACTAGAATTGGTCAAGTATTTGAAGGAAAATGGCATGATTGCCTCAATTGGCCATTCTGACGCCACCTATAACGAAGCGGTCAAAGCCATTGAGGCAGGAGCGAATCACGTCACACATCTATTTAATCAAATGCGCCCCTTGCATCATCGTGATCCTGGTGTTGTCGGTGCTGCTTTTTTACACGATGGATTACTTGCGGAAATCATTGCCGATGGCATTCACGTTCAACCTGAAATGGTGAAACTGGCTTTTCTGAATAAAGGCGAAAAAGGCTTGATATTAATCACGGACTCAATGCGGGCAAAATGTTTAAAAAACGGCGTTTATGATCTTGGCGGCCAAGCCGTAACCGTTGCTGATGGAAAGGCACTTTTAGAAGATGAAACCCTTGCTGGAAGTATTCTTAAGCTCGGCCATGCTGTGAAAAATATGATGAATTTCACCGGTTGCTCACTAGAATCTGCGATTGAAATGTCCTCCGTTACCCCTGCTAGACAATTAAATGTTCTCGACCGTAAAGGGACTATTACACTAGGGAAAGACGCTGACATCGTGATCTTGGATCAACAACTAGATGTAGCCATGACATTTTGTCGTGGAAAACTTGCTTATCATCAAGGAGGAGAACAACAATGAAGATTATAAAAGTAAAAAATTATGATGAAATGAGTCAGAAAGCGGCGGAGATGTTCATCGGTAAAATACGTCGCAACCCGGAAATAAACCTCGGACTAGCAACCGGCGGATCTCCTGTTGGACTATATAAACAGTTGGTGCAGGATCATCAAACAAATCACACTTCTTATAAAAAGGTCAAAACGTTTAATTTAGATGAGTACATCGGACTTTCAGGTGAACATCCCAATAGCTACCGTTATTTTATGAATGAGCAATTACTTAATCATGTCGATCTTAACAAATCGAACACTCATGTTCCTCTTGGCGATACTGAGAATCCCGGGCAGCAATGTAGTCACTACGAACAGCTCCTGAAAGAACATGGTGGTGTCGACCTCCAAATTCTAGGCATCGGCAGCAACGGCCACATTGGCTTTAATGAACCGGGAACTTCCTTTCAATCCGAAACACATATTATCGAATTAACGCCTTCCACCCGGGAAGCAAATGCACGATTTTTTACCAGTCTTGAGGAAGTCCCTACCCATGCGATTACAATGGGGATTACCAGTATTATGAGAAGCAAAGAAATTCTATTACTTATTTCTGGGGATAGCAAGCAAGACGCGTTATCTCAGCTTTTGCAAGGAGCTATTAATGAAAACTTCCCCGCATCTATTTTACGAACTCACCCGTGTGTTACAATAATTGCTGATGAAGCTGCTTTAGGAAAATAGCCATTTAAGTAGTGTTTTTAGCGGTACTTTTATCTGTATGGAAAGGATCCAGGTGAAGATAAGATGATTAATAAAGATTCTCTGATTCCTATTTATTATAAATCTATGGTGCCTGGTTTCACTTGTCACCAATTTCACCATACTTCTTCTCCATTTTAAGAAAATATTTGTCTGCATTCTCTAATTGTTTAGGTACTGAGGTGTAAGTAAGTTGCCATTCGCAATTAATCTTCCATTCCATATTCTTCGTGAACATTAGTCCCATGTAGACAACATGGTATTCTCCAGAGTTTGTAGGGCCTTTATAACACAAAGCCTATTATAAGAAGTTTTGTTATTCTTTCGTTATTAAGTAGTATTTTCTATTTACTCTTAGCTTGGAGTTGGTATGGGAATAATGGGAAGCGAAAATATGAATGATTCTAGACTTACTATCCTTAATAAATGCAAGTTTGTTATTTTCCAAAAGCAACTAACTTAATTTGAGAATTTCTTATTCGTTATATATCATGGAGGATCCCTTCAAATTACAAAGTGGGTAACAGTTATCACTATTTAATTCTACTCCGAGAATACTTGCTGAAGATATGATGTGGATACCTCTCATTGGATTAACCGGCGCTGCAGCATACTACAGTTGCCAAGATCTTTATAATTGTTACTGCCCTATATATTCTAACGCCATTTTTTTATTCATATTGGTGGTGTTGTTTAGGCGTATCACATTTTAGAATTGCCTTCGTTAAAGTTCAACCCAAAATTATTATTAAGGTCACGTATTAACTAAAAAAACGACACAATTCCTCGTAAAGACGAAGAATAGCGTCGTTGACAATATATGTATGGTGGAGCCAAGGGGGCTCGAACCCCTGACCTCTTGTCTGCCAGACAAACGCTCTCCCACTATGGTTAGTTGCACTGCCCCCAAATACTTTAGAGATTAAATTTTCGAAACTTAGGATAGCACTATTTAAAGGAAAGTTGCCACTTTTAGTTTTCATCCATTTCATTCATCATGGTGGCTGTAATTGGCAGTTCTTGTAGTGATCTAAAGCCAGTTAGCACCCTCCATTTCGGGGTAGTTGCAGTTAGTTGTATGTTTGACATTCGTTGTAGAAATACATTAATAGCAATTTGAGCTTCTACTCGAGTAAGGGTTGAGCCTAAACAAAAATGACTACCATATCCAAATGCAAGATGAGGATTAGGATTTCTTGATATATCGAGTTGATTAGGATTTGTGAACTTTTTCGGGTCGTGATTAACAGCTCCTATAAATATGTACACTTGTTCCCCTTCTCTAATGGTTTTATTATTGATTTCAATATCTTCCGATGCAACACGGGCTGTCATCTGTGTAGGGCTTTCATAGCGTAAAAACTCTTCAACTGCTGTTTTAATAAGAGGTGGGGTTTCCTTTAGCTTCTTTAGTTGGTCAGGATGATTCAATAAAGACAACAACGAATTACTAATGAGATTTACCGTTGTTTCATGTCCTGCAATGACTAGTAAAATACAAGTCGACAGTATTTATTCGTCTGTTAGTTTTTCTCCCTACTCTTCCTCTTTAATTAACATACTTATAAGATCATCTTCAGGATTTTGTTTTCGCTTTTTAATCAGCTCTTTGAAGTAATTTAGTACATCCATGGCTGTTTCATTACCATTTGCTAGGGACTTTCTAGAGCGATTAATATCAATTGTTTGTATTAAGGTTACAGACCATTCTCTAAATTGATTTCTATCTTCTTCTGGTACTCCTACTATTTTAGCTATAACGAGGCTAGTTAAAGGGAACGCAAAATCAGAAACAACATCCATACTGTTCTCACTCTGCACGGAATCAATTAATTCATTTACCGTTTCTTCAATATATGGACGATATTGCATCACAACTTGTGGGCTAAACACTTTACTTACAAGCTTCCGTAATCGCATATGATCAGGTGGATTCTTAAAAACCATCATATCATTCTGTACTTTTTTTAGATCGTTTTATTTTTTTGATGTCTGAGGAATCGGGGTACGATTTTTAAATCTAGTATCTTTTAAAATTAATACTGCCTCGTCATATCCGGTATATACCAACCTGTATATTTTAAAAGAGTTAGTTTAGATACTGGACTTTCAGAACGTAAATTATCGTAAAAAGGATAAGGATCCTTTAAAAATTCGGAAGAAGTCAGCGAAAAAGGTATTGCTTTTTGATCGTCTAATGTTTGAATTGCTTGTCGCGTCATTTCTTCCCCTCCTCGTATAATATACATTCGCATCATCGTTAAGATATCTCATCCTATTCTTTCAAAACTGTTTTTTTATTTTTCTACAGCTAGGCTTTTCTTCATTTCATCAACCGTCTCTACTTCAAATCCTAAATCTTGTAACATTTTATGATCTTCGGTATCTTCTTGGCCTTCAGTTGATGTTTCTCCTTTTTTTACATACCTTCCGAGCTCTTTCCAACGTTTAAAAGAGGCGATAAATCCAGCACTAGGTAACAGTGCTTTGACAACAATGAGGTTTCTCATACTGTACTTAGGTAACAAATCTTACATTTCTAAAATTGCTTTGTACTTTTCAGGTGAATACTCAAAGTTTTTAACACTTCCTCTAACCTCGTTTGAAGAGTTTTAAGTTTTTCCTCCATGTAGGCTTTCTTTTCTGTTGTAGAAAATGACGGTTTTTTTTCTTAGCCATTTTGCATTCCTCCCATAATTAAATATCTATATAAAAAGAGAGCGAGACAAGGCACATCTAACTATAGACGTGTCTCATCTTCACTCTCTTGTATTAGCATCCATTGTCAATCTATTATTTATTTCCCCAGAAACGCAAAAAAGACCTCGGAGGAAAAATGCACACGACACCTGTCGCATAATCATTTCAACCTAAAAGGTCGTAAATTCTAAAGATAAACCCTGCGTACCACTAAGAGGTAGCAAATAAAAAAGAAAAGTAAGGTAATATATTACTATTATATAAGATTAGACATCGTTTACAAGTAGAGGACGAGAACAGAAGAAATGCTATGGATAATTCAAAAAAAGATAGAAAACCCTTTTTTTCAATAATAACCCCTCTCCTTAAATTTTATTAAAAGTAAAGTAAATAACTAATGGGTTGGTTGATGGGGAGAAAATACAAATTCTCAAAGGAATTCGTATCACTTTAAGCACATATTTTGTCTTCAAATTATAAATTTTAGTTTAATTCATTACGCTTTTTAACTGCCTATTTTGTTTTTTCAAGAACAGTCAAACAATGCCAAGAACGATAAATAAAGCAAAGAATAAAATTGAAAAAATCCGTACGCTTGATGCATAATAATTTAATTTTAATGGTGTCTTTCGATTATATTTACATAAGAGGTTTTATAGTCATATTGAAAAATCCAATGTCCATTTGCCATTATCACAGTTCCCAAATCATAATCACTCGGCATAATTTGCCCATAAACTGTCATTGAACAGGTAATCATTTAGTTTTATGTCTCTATCGAATGACTTTTACACCAGAATCGTTTTATCTCCTTGAGAGCTGAAAAGTTGGCTCCGATTTTCGTTATACCAAAGGTCCACCTAGCTCAACAATCTCTCCAGATACGCTTGTGAACTTTTTGAAGTTTCCTTTGAACTTGCTGGCAAGATCTAATGCTTTTACTTTATAAGCTTCTTTGTCAGTCCAGTTTTTTTCTGGCATTAATACGCCATCAGGGACACCTTGAACATGGAGCGGAATTTCCAGACCGAAGATGGCATCCTTTCGGGTTTCCACGTTGTCTAATTCGCCGTTAAGTGCTGCTTTCACCATTGCGCGCGTGTAGGAAAGATTGATACGTTGCCCTACGCCATATTCGCCGCCAGTCCAGCCTGTGTTCACTAAGAATACTTTTGCATTGTGCTTTTCAATTTTTTCTCCCAGCATTTCTGCATAACGATATGCGTTAAGCGGTAAGAATGGAGAACCGAAGCATGTAGAAAACGTTACTTGCGGAGATGTAATCCCCCGCTCTGTTCCTGCTAGCTTACTCGTGTAACCGCTTAAGAAATGGAACATGGCTTGTTCTTTGGATAACTTGCTGATTGGGGGTAAAACGCCAAATGCATCAGCTGTTAAGAACACAATTGTATTTGGGTGTCCGGCAACACTTGGTAGCATGATATTATCGATTGCGTCAATTGGATAGGCTGCACGTGTATTTTCTGTTAGAGATACATCGTTGTAATTTGTAAGACCAGTATTTTCGTCAATCAAAACATTTTCTAATACAGAACCG
>NZ_JBIMEV010000058.1:0-28179 GCF_051262595.1 Salipaludibacillus sp. CF4.18 | reverse complement strand
ATTCCCTAGATGTGGTCTTTTCTAATTACTAAGGAATAAAACCTTTCTGTTGTTAAGAACAAAAGCTATGCTATTGTAAAAAACCATTACAATCAATAATTAAAGTAATAGACTACTTCTCTGTATAATGTTTAAACTATCTGTATAAAGCAGTGAAAAATATGTAATTTAGTCTTATTTTTGTTTATTATCTTTAATTAAATCAATCAAACATTTCTAGTGAATCTTTAGCGTTATGTTGTATATATTCTATTCTTTCCGCCTTATCAGCATCTTTATATATCCCCTCTAGTTCAGACCTAACCTCTTTCATCTTATCATTAGAAGGTTGGATTTCTTTTATACTATCCTCAACCAAATCCGAGGTTCCACTTGCTAATCCTGTCGTTAGAGAAGTAAAATCCTCAGATGTATCAGATAATGCATCCATAATATTTTGATGAGTATCTTCAAACAGGTCTGGTACAAATTCCTCGTTTAAAGATTCTTCTAATAAGCCAATAGCAAACACGCCCCCAAATATTTGCTCAAAACCTAGAGAATCCCTTGTGTTAGGGTCAGTAAACTTATTAACCATTTCATCATATTGATATACTGCAAAATACGCTACATCTAAATAACCATCCTCTTCTTCAGATAATTGAAGTGGCTCTTTACTAGTTTCTTGACTACAACCGATTAAACTTAAAGAAAGTATTAATGAAAATAAAAGTAATGATAAATGTTTTCCAGTCATAATTTAACTCTTTAAATTTTGTGATTTAGGTCTATTGTATCACAATTCAATTATAATATTTGCGATAATATCTACTTTATAACTATTTTATACACAGTTCTTTCATACTAATTACAAGTGAATGGGATTTTCTATAAAACTAAAATTCAAGTAAAAAAGAGTGACCTAAGCCACTCATAATTTAATTATTATACGCTTTTACTTGTTGAATTACATCTCTTTCAAGATTATCATTCTTTTTCTCTAATCTCTTGCCGATAAAGAAAACGTCAATTAATGCCCAAACACCTAAACCGCCTAGTGTGAACAGCATCCCTAGACCCATTCCGATATCACCTAGATAGAATCTATGACCACCAACAACTCCTGTGAACCACCATAATAGATACATAATAACTTTATTCTTGCCTTTCGATTCTACTTCTGATTGAACTATTGATAACTGCTCTCCTGTTAAGCCCTGCTTTAAAGCTACGTTATTCATAATAAATTTCCCCTTTTAATTTTATTAGTTTGTGAATCGTTATAACTCATATATTAATTTAATATATAATCCAATACTACCACTTTTTAACGTCTATTTATATAAAAATTGGAAAACTCTATAAAATTAATAGTCTTAGGGTCTAGGAATAAGTAAAATAAAGACGGTACTTTGTATGTGTAATCTGTGTTTGAAAGTACATTTATCCCCCCTTTATTCTACGCTTACATATTGATTCAGTGGCAATTCATCGGAGAAGTTACACACGACTTACCTCACCACATCCTTTCTATATACCATCAACTAACCCGCAATCAAAAAGACCCCCATATACTTAGTGAGTGCCTTCTCAACTTTCCTATTATTCTTCTTTGGTTTACCATGTGACCAAAAGTGTGACCACGAAAATACTAATAAAAACCATTTTGTCGTAAAGGTTTCCTATTATGTATTTATAATGAAAAGAAGCGAATTTACGCTTCCTATTTTTTTATAAAGGGGTTGTTATGGCTGGGATGGATGTATTTACATTACAGAAGCTTATGAGACTCTCCAGTTTGCATACGACACAGTAGTATTCGACTCTATGGGGTCATGATTTAAAACAACAATCAGAAAAGTACAAACCACTTAATACGATGGATATATAGGAGGTCTGTAGAGTAGGAGAATCATTTTCTCGCGTTCCATTGAGTTTATCCTCGATTGCTTGAAGGCGTGATGTAGCATTTACATCACTGACATTTACATTTCCCTGTACTTCTTTAGCAATGATTTCTTCCATCATGCTTTTTGTAACAACTTCAAATTCCCCTGTATCTGGATTAAAGTATTGTGGTGCTAGTTTACCGTTAGCTAGTATTAAATCTGCTGCTATATTTTCTGCCAATCTAATCCCTCCTCAATTCTCTTGCGATGTTAACTTTTAAGTAACCCTCATTCGGAAACGTTTCGACTCGACCATCTATGTAAAACACTTTAAATTCTGCATTAAAAAAGCCCACCTTTTCCGTGTGGGTTTTGTTAAATGTAACAAACACATTACTATAAATTATGTCTGTATCTATCGTGATTACTCATGATAAAATGTATTCTGTCTACATCAGTGGTCGTTAACACTCCATTTTCTGTAGACAGGTGAAATTTTAATCCTAATCCATCATCAATCTGCTTAAGCTTCAGAATTTGAATCACGCTCCTTATTTTCTTCTAACACTTGAAAATGTGACAAGAACGTGTAATTTGATTGAATCCTCACAACTTGACCGATTGCCTTTCTTTCATATGTAAGAATTTTGACTTTGTTCATGACATCACCTCTTCAATTCGTTCTCGTATTGTTTAAATTCATCTTTAATCTTAGTTATAAGAGTAGGTCGCTTTTGACCGAATATGACTTCAAGACCAAATCCACTAGCCTCATAAACTTCTGTAAATTCTGTAATCCTCTGATCGACAATTACTCCCCACTCACGATTCATCTGGGTTGTTATATCTCCCAGGTTATAATCCTTTTCATAAACAAACGGCCCAACCATTTCAGTTTTCTTTGTTTGCTTAAAAGTTGGTTGTAAATGACTGACGAACGATTCAAACTCATCTTCATATGTTGATTCCCAAATGTCTATGTATCCCCACTCACTCTTTTCTTTTCCATCTTGGTCTACAATAACTACTTTTCTCTCATTTCCAAAAGCTGTATTAATGATGAGTTTGTCACCCTCAAATAATTCACGGTTTACTCTAATAAACTCGCCTGTTGTAAGGTTCGCCACATTTGGATTTGTTGCCGGCCCATTAAACTCGATCTCAATTGGGCAAGGCACATGACTAAATATACTAGTTTTTAAAGTCCAATAAAAATGGAATAAATTGTAATAATATCCTTATAAATGAGGGAGAAGATAATTAAATAAATATTTGTAAATAAAATGCGAGGGGAGTAAAAGGAATTTCGTTATTAAATAGTGACGATGAAATGTATTGTTATTACAAACCGATAGTAACCAAGCGCACTTATGGTCAAATAAATCGAACAAACTGTGATAGATACCCGCAGGACAATAACTTTACCAATAGCAAAAAGCTGATAATAGAGCATACATTAGCTTCTATTATCAGCTTTTATTATGAAATTTATTTTTCTGCCCAATCAGAAAATTTTCCGCTGCCTTCACAACTAGCGCATTCGTAATAGCTAACAGAAAAATCATAGTACCCCATCGGCACATGCACCCCTCTACCTCTGCACTCTGGACATAACCCCTGTTCTCGCATTACTTCAATCTTTCGCTCATTTCTCTCGTTATTCCATTGTGAAATTGAATTTAATAATCCCAATTTCATCACCTCATTTTCCCTTTTAATATAGTATTCTGGAAAAATGAAGATTCTATACTTACTTTTTTTAAAGAAGTTTGATTTCATAAACGTTAACTTTCTTATACTCGCTCATGCTCCTGTTTTCTACCCGCTACTTTTGTAGGTGCTACCTCGGTGGCACCTACCGAAAAATCGATCATCTTTCCTCTCTGATACTCGCTCATACTCCTGTTTTCTACCCCCTACTTTTGTAGGTGCTACACCGGTAGCACCTACCGAAAAATCGATCATCTTTCCTCTCTGATACTCGCTCATACTCTTGTTTTCTACCCGCTACTTTTGTAGGTGCTACACCGGTAGCACCTACCGAAAAATCCACCATTCTTTTCTTTCTATACTCCTCATACTCCTGTTTTCTACCCGCTACTTTTGTAGGTGCTACACCGGTAGCACCTACCGAATATATCTAGAGTGGATTCGAGCTCCTCCATATAAAAAAAGGGAATCCATTAGAATTTTCTCCTAATGAGTTCCCTGAATCAATAAAATTCACTTGATATATTAGCAGTTTCTTTTTCCCTTCTTAAAAGCAGATGGCTATTACTTACCTACTTTTAAACAAAACTTTGTTTGTAGAATGTGGTGATTTCAACCCTGCAAAAAATTCTTTTATTTCTACCTCTGCATACTCAGCATCTTCTCCATTAACCGATACTGTGAATTTCTCCCCTTTTTTCAGCGTGAGAATCAAGTTAACAACCCCTAAAATTGCTTTAGAATTATAAGAATTGTTTCCGACTTGAATGTAAACATCACTAGAAAACTTACTCGTCATCGTGACAAATTCAATTACTTTCTGGCTGTTAAAAGTTTCCTGAAGGTAAAATACACTCGTATGTGGCATGCTTTCCACCTCCATTTATGGGTTGACTGAAGTATAACAGGGTTTTTTTTACACCTCTACCATGTTGTCAGAAGACTTTCCAAATTACTTTCAGTAGTACATATGTTTAAAATAAAATGAAACAGGAAATGTTATCTGTAAGAACGTTAAGATCATTTAACATTTTCAATACTATTTAGGAGGCTAAATCATGCCATTATTAGAAATAAGTGTTGTCCCGGTAGGAACTCAATCAGAAAGTTTTAGTAGTGATGTAGAAGCAGCCGTATCTATTATTAAAAAAAGAGGCCTATCTTATCAAGTCACACCGACTGCAACAATTATTGAAGGCGACCTAGATGATATTATGGATGTGGCCAAGGAAATTCACCATAATGAGATAGGGAATGGTGCAAAAAGGGTAGTAACAAATATTACGATTGACGATCGAATAGATAAACCTATCAGCTTAGATAGACAAGTCGATCACGTTAAAAATAGTTAGACGATTTTAGAACACAAGAAAAGAATGCTCCCTGAACTTCATTCAGGGAGCATTCTTTTAATTATCTATTTTTATAGCAATTTTGCCAAGCTGTTTTGCCTCTTTTAATCTTTCCATTGCTGCTTTTGTATCCGCTAATGGAAAAGTCTTATCCATTACAGGCTTAACATCATGCTTTCCAATAAAATGCAGCATCTCTCGGAACTCAGCACGACTTCCCATAGTCGACCCTAGAAGGTTCTTTTGACCGTAGAAAAAGTCCCGTAGATTGAAGGAAACATCATCTCCAGTCGAAGATCCGAATGTCACAATGGTTCCACCACGTCTTAATTGATTTAATGATTTATTAAACGTCGCTGCTCCAACCGTTTCAATGACGATATCCGCTTTTTCACCATGCAATGACTCATCCCAGTCACCCTCGCTGTCAATCGCTACGTCAGCACCTAATTCTAATGCTTTTTCTAGTTTTTCGTTAGATCTTGAAGTGACGATGACTCTCGCACCTGCTGCTTTTGCAAATAACAAGAGTAACGTTGCAACACCTCCACCTATTCCTGGTAGCAGAACAGTGTCTCCAGTATCTATATTTGCCCTAGTAAACAAAGCTCGATACGCCGTGAGTGCTCCTAACGATAGTACCCCCGCTTCTTCCCACGATAAGTGAGGTGGTTTTGGTTCTATGTTATTTTCCGAAATCACGATTGATTCTGAAAAAGTACCATGACCTGGTAACCCAATAATTTGAAATCCTTCTGGTGGTGCTTCACTTTTATCTAACCATCCCAAACTAGGATTAATAATCACTTCATCACCAACGGAAACACTAGTGACATCATCCCCTACCTCATCAATGATACCAGCACCATCTGATCCAATAATGAGGGGAGGATCAGTTTCTTCACGTTTTTCTAAAATTGAAAGGTCACGATGATTTAAGCCTGCGATTTTCATTCTCACTTTTACTTCTTTCCTACCCGGAGACTCTTCATTCATATCACGATATGAGGTTCCAGTTAGTCCTTTGCTTCCTTCATGTACAAACGCTTTCATTATTTTACGCCTCCTTATATTTTACCAATAACACAAATATATATTGAGCATGATCGGATTAGCCTTCTTTTCCTCATTTTAGCAAAAATTAGTTCGTATGTATAAGAAATAGGTCCTCCCTTTAAAAAGTTGACTTGATTATGGGATTTTGTAATTTATAAAAAAGAAAGGGGTTCAAGCCTGTTTATAGTATGCAAAAATCAAAGGTGTTACTATATAATTAATAGAAATGCTTCTGGAGAGGAAGTGGTATCAATTGAAGCTAGATGCAGGGGATTTACCTGAAAAAGAAAGACACGTTTTTGAGCAGATGAAACAACTATCACCCGCAAATAAACGTGTTTTATGGACGCTTATAAAAATTTCAAATAAAGATCACATATGTCTTATAAATAAGGAATATAGACCGCAAGAAATGAATGCTTTAATGAAAGAATACTTGATATCAATCAATCATGCCTATCTCCACCCCCGGAAAACAAGTATCTTTGTCCTTCGAAGAACCCCACATTTAATGAAAAAATTACAGCAGATTGCTACTGAAAACCAGTCCGGGTTTTAGAAAGTAAGAAAAACTGCTTTTCATAGATCGCATCAAAAAAGAGGATGACTATTTAGTCATCCCCTTTCCGTTTCAAGCACTATAAATGTTCCTAATTGATTCTATCTTCTTTCGGCAAAGAGATCAACCAGTGTTTACTAACCCTGCGGCTACTCCACTAATTGTTAACAATACATCAGTCAAACGTTCTTCCGACTTTTCATCTGATTCACGCATACTTTGGATAAGATCTACCTGAAGGAAATTCAGTGGATCTACATAAGGATTTCTGCGATGAATGGACTCTTGGATGTTCGGTGTATGGTCAAGAAGTTCTTCATTTCCAGAAATCTTTAACAACACATCTTTTGTTTTATTATACTCTTCTTGTATTTCCCCGAAAATTCTATCAGCAATACTTTTGTCTTCCACTAACGTCATGTATTCTTTTGCAGTTTGCATGTCGGCGGTCATTAGGGCCATTTGTAAATTATTAATGGTTGATTGGAAAAACGGCCATTTTTGATACATGTCTTGCAGCATTACAAGGTTCCCTTCATCCTTTGACGCAAAGGAATGAAGACCAGTTCCAGCTGCGAACCAAGCAGGTAACATTTGTCGGCACTGAGTCCAAGCAAACACCCATGGAATGGCACGTAAATCTTCAAACTTTTCGCTGCCTTTTCGACTCATAGGTCTAGAACCAATGTTTAGTTCTCGTAATTCCTCTAAAGGAGTTGTTTGTTTGAAATAAGTTAAGAAATCTTCATCTCCAAAGACAAGTGATTGGTATTTATCTAATGAATTTTGGGAGATCTCTTCCATTGCATCTTCCCATGCTTGATCACGGAAGAATCCTTCGTCTGAAGCATGATTCCATACTTTAGAAGATGCACTTATTAGCGCTGATGCCGCTTGCTCCAAGTTACGATAAGCGATGTCTTTAAGAAGATATCTGCTAGAAAGTACTTCCCCTTGTTCCGTAATCTTCACACCATCGCCAAGCGTCTCTACAGGCTGAGAAAGAATACTTCTATTAAGCGGTCCGCCTCCTCGTCCTAATGAGCCACCACGACCATGGAAAAACTTCAGTGCAATATTAAATTCCTTCGCCATATCATGAATTTCCTGCTGTGCTTTAAATAGCTTCCAGTTAGCTGTTAGCGTTCCTCCATCTTTACTGCCATCGGAATACCCTAACATGATTTCCTGGTGATCACCACGCTCATGAATGTGATTACGGTAGACGTCCATCTTGAACAACGTCTTCATAATTTCCGGTCCAGCAATAAGGTCGTTAACTGTTTCAAGAAGTGGTGCTACGTGCAAACCTGATTCTACTGTTCCATCTGCATGAAGACGATAAATTCCGGCTTCTTTTGCTAATACTAAAACTTCCAGTAAATCACTGGCAGATTGAGTCATACTTACAAGGTACACTTCAATAGATCGTGGTCCAAACTCATCATGAGCTTGTTTAATCAGTTTAAAGTTATCAAAAATTTCTTGCGTTTCCTTTGTGTAATCTTCATTTAATAACATTAATGGACGTGGATCCTGAAGGACCTTTTCGAGAACCTTTAATTTTTCTTCTTCAGAAAATGAAGGGTAATTATCTGTAATATTAACCACTTTTAAGATTTCAGAGATCGCTGTCTCATGTTCTCCACTATGGTTACGAATATCCAGTGTTGCTAAATGAAATCCAAATAATTGAACTTGGCGGATTAATTTATTTAATGTCTTTAATTTATTATCAGACGGTTGATGATCTTTCGTACTTTTTTGAATCATCAATAAATCATCAATAAGTTCCTCTGAATTATTATAGCCGCTTTTCGATTTCCCGACTTGTCTTACTCTCTTTAACATAACTGCAAATTTACGACGATACATTTCTGTTTTAACTGGCCATGCTTCGCCTTTTTTCAAATACGTCTTCTCTTCTTCTTCAACACTTTGAATGAAATCATCGCTAAAGCTAATTCGAGTCGTAGATTGACTAAAACGCTTCATTAAATCTACAAGATGCTCATCGTATTTTTTTAATGCTAGTGCTCTTTGCAGCTTTAACGTTTCCCAAGTTACTTCCGGTGTTACAAATGGGTTCCCGTCTCTGTCTCCGCCAATCCAAGATCCGAAAGAAAGAAAGTTAGGTACTTCCCATGTATTTGTCGGGTAGTAATTATCCAATTGCTCTTCCAATTCAGAGTGAATATCCGGTAAAACATCAAATAACGTCTGATCGAAGTAATAAATACCATTCTTCACTTCGTCTAAAACAGTTGGTTTACGATGGCGAAGTTCATCTGTTTGCCATAAAGCCGTTACTTCGTTAACCAGACTTCCATCTAAATGCTTTCGTTCTTTTTTCGTTAACATTGGATTATCAAATTCCTGTAAAATAGAAGAAATTCGCTTTTGAATTTCCAGCACAGTTCTCTTTGTTGCTTCTGTCGGATGTGCAGTAATAATAAGTTCAATCGATAAATCATTGATAATCTGTTGGATAACCTCATCGGAGTGGTTATTTGCCTTCATTGTTGTTACTGCACTTTCAATAGAAATCGGCTGAATAACACCATCATCTTCGAGCTGATATTGTCTAGCTCGGCGAATTCTGTGATTTTGTTCCGCTATATTTACTAAATGAAAATAAATTGAAAAGGCGCGAATAACATGTTGTCTTGTTGGTGATTGCAACTCGTGGATTTCTTTTTTTAACTTGTCGTAAGAAACCTCATTATAATTTTTTCTCAAGTCTTTTGTTGTTTCTCTAATGCCTTCCACGATGTTAAAAAGTTCTTCTCCACCATGTTGTTTTAAAATGTCACCTAAAATGTTTCCTAGCTTTTTCACATCGTTACGTAATAATGAATTATTATCTTCTACCTTTATCATTGATTGAACCTCCTGTAAAAATGATTGCATTTAATCAAATATTACGCAGATTGTCGATCATGATGATAAGGACAAAACTTATCCACCATGGACAAAAAGCGTCCCGAAAAATGCAAAGAATTTTTCACTGCTATTAGTTCTATTCTATCAAACAGCTTGTGTAAAAAACAAATATTTCTGATTATTACTGTACAACTATTCCTCATTAGTCGAAAAACTAACCCAAAATTTCCCCTCGGAAATAAGTAATAGGTTTTAACATAGCATATTTCTGCCTATTCGACAAATTAAGAAGAATGGAATAATAGACATTTCTTGAACCTTCTGGTGATCCCCTTTTGACAACTGAAGCTATGAAGAGCTTGAGTTGTCCACTTCACACATATAGCAAGAAAAGAACAATAATCTATCGTTGCAAAAAGTTTTTCTTATCTTACTCGTCTTTTATAAATAACCCTGTTATCGGACAAATCCATCAAACTTCTCTTCCTTTCTGCGGTTACTAGTTACATGAAGTCCGTTTGTTGCTTTCTACTTGAGTAACCGCCTCTCGCTTCTCCAAACACTTCTTTAAAAATAATAAAACCATCTAATATTCAAATAATATATGACTAAATCATTTATTTTTAGTATAACTAGAGTAGTCATTAATAATTAATTTATTTTGGAGTTGAAACGATAATGATTGAATTAGGCGCTATTCAAATCTCATTAATAATCCTCTCGGCAATGTTAATTGGCATATCTAAAACTGGCTTACCAACGCTCGGTATTTTAGTCGTCGCAACGATGGCATCTGTCTTTCCTGCTAGAGAATCAATCGGAATTGTTCTGCCGATGCTCATTGCTGGTGATATTATTGCGGTCACCTATTATCGCAGAAGCGTTCATTGGCGTACCTTGTGGAAACTCGTTCCCTGGGTTTTAGGCGGTCTTATTTCAGGATATTTACTGTTACTTTTCAATTCAAGCAGCAGGTCGATTGAAATGATTATAGGTACAATTGTATTATCTCTCATTGTCGTTCAATTCAGCAGAGAATATTTCATGAACAAATCGAATGCAGCTCTTCCCCAGTCAAAAAGCTTTATTATTTTCATGGGGACACTAGCGGGCTTCACAACAATGGTTGGAAATGCAGCTGGACCGATTATGGCCATTTTTTTACTAGCCATAGCTTTACCAAAAAAAGAATTTATCGGAACCGGCGCATGGTTTTTTCTAACCGTCAATCTCATTAAAGTCCCTATGTATACTAGCTTAGGTCTTATTTCATTGGAAACATTGTCAATTAATTTATGGCTGCTTCCTTTTATAATTATTGGTGCAGTTATTGGCATTAAGTTTTTACCTCTAATACCACAGAAACTATTTAATACAATTATCCTTGTCCTGTCTTTCCTTGGTGGATTACAATTATTACTCCCTTAATTGCTTTTGACCACATCTCATATCTAAATAATTGTTTTAGGAGATCAAGTTGAGTAAACTATAATTTAGGAGAGGTGAATAACATGGACGTTCTTATTTGGATTATTATTGTTGCATTATTTATTATTAGCTTCATCGGTCTTATATATCCAATCATTCCGGCAGTATTAATGCTTTGGGCTGGAATTATTCTTTATTACTTTTTTATAGATGCCTCTGCATTGTCATGGTGGACTTGGGGATCTCTGATAGCATTGACCATTGCTATATTTGTTGCTGATTATCTGGCTAGCATGTATTTTGTTAAGAAATATGGTGCTTCTAAACATGGAATGACAGCTGCGACCATAGGACTGATTGTTGGGAGCTTTATTATCCCGCCTTTTGGTATTTTAATTGTACCTTTTGTATTAGTTTTAGTCATCGAATTGCTACAACAACACTCACTCGCCCATTCATTCAAAGCCGCTGTAGGTACACTGCTAGGCTTCCTGACGAGTACATTTGCCAAAGGAATGATTCAGCTTACACTTATTGGAATCTTTTTAGTAGATGTTCTTATTTTCTAGCACTCGGAAGGAGTTAAAATCATGGAAGGCCCGTTACATAAGTATTTTAAACAGCAATCCTTATATTGGTTAAAAAATAAAATGACTGACCTATGCGCAAACGAGGTTAAGTTGTATGCACGAAGAAAAAAATTAAAGGCTGATGCACTTGGTATTAATTTCAAACGTAAAGAATCACGTATTATTGAAGTAAAGATATCTCGCGAAGACTTTCTCCGTGATGAGGTTTTGGCTGCTTCCTATGGCTATCATGCTATTGCCGACTACGCATATTTGATGACTCCAGTGGGGCTTCTATCAAAAGAGGAAATACCAATCGGATATGGTCTTTTGGAAATGGATGAATTTGATACTATTAAAGTACGAAGGAACCCGACACGTAATCCTAAACCCATCCTTAAGCTTGATACGTTAGTGAAACGAACCGCCAGGGCAGCAACAAACGCTGTTTTATTTCAAGAACTTACGAAAGAAAATAAAGATTTAACGGATGGGGCATTCTCAAAAGAAGCGTTAGCTCATCTTGTTCGGGCAACATGCCCATTATGTAAGAAAAGAAAAATGTATTTGATTCACTCAAATCAAGAATTCGTCGTGTGCGAATCTCGCACTTGCAAAAATGATATTCCTCTTTTAAAAGCAAGAGTTCACACGATGACGTCATACAATGAAAATTTTCTCAACGAACTCGAGGATTTAATAAGAAATAAAATGACGTAGACTATGGTATAATAAGCAATTAGGATTTTGATTATGATAACTGGAGGAACTATGTTAACTTTTGAAGAAAAATTAGAAATTATTGAATCTTTTCCCGCATTAGAGAGAAAAGATGTTTCCTTAGGAAGAGTGAATTTTCATTTTAGTGAAAGTGCTACAGATAAGAAAAACGTGGTCTATCATTTACATCCAAACGGAAATGGCTTTGTGTATGCTGGTGAATTAACTGGTTACGAAACGAATGATAAAGGGATGGTAAACATTCGGGACTTCACGGAGAAGGCGCTTCGTAATGTACTGGAAAATGCGATTGTTTCTTTGACTCCTGAAGACGAGGAAGAATTTGAAGAGGAACTATTCATAAACCAGAACACGCAGACATTAGCGTTAGTGCACGAAGACGACTTATGGAATGTTTATGCAGATGAACAGTTAGATGGAACATTCACTTCTTATAAGGAAGCGACTCAGTATTTAACCGAAGAGGGTTTTACGAAAATTTAAGAATACTAAAAAAGGAGCCCCAACGGTCATCAGGACCTGTTGATACTCCTTTTTTATTTTATGGCATTTTTTATAAACAGTTGGTTTAATTAGAACAAGGCAGTATTAGAATTCCTTGCAGGTTGACGCTTTAAAAATTTATTTATTAGCTTTGTGAACCTTTAACTGTTTTCCTTTAACTGTTGTATCTCTCATTTCTTTTAATACATAAGGTCCTTTACCATTTAAAATATCCACGTAGGAGACATTTTCCTGTATGGTAATAATCCCAATATCATCTGCTGAAACTTCTTCTAACTTAGAAATTGTACCTACAAAATCGACAGCTCTAATCTTTTTCTTTTTCCCGCCATTAAAATACAATTTCATAATATCTTTATTTAGTTGCTCATTTTTATCTTTTTTCTGTTTAGGACGTGTTTTCATCTTTTCTAAAAAAGCAGGTTTAGCATTAGAAACTTCTTCTAGTGTTGGCGGTTCCACGCGTTTAATTTTAAAACCGATATATGCTTCAACCTCATCTAAGATTCTCTGATCACGAGGCGTCACAAAGCTCATGGCTTTTCCTTTTTCCCCAGCTCTTCCAGTTCTCCCTATTCGGTGTACATAGTCCTCAGCTTCCATAGGGAAATCAAAGTTTATGACGAGAGCAATCGTCTCGACGTCAATTCCTCTAGCAGCCACATTGGTTGCGACAAGATACCGAACAGAACCCCGCTTAAATTTATCCATCACGTAAAAACGATCTTTTTGCATCATCCCGCCATGCAGCCTTTCACAAGAATAGTCCAAATTTGTTAACTCCTCATATAATTCATCCACTCTCTCTTGTGTATGACAAAAAATAATACAGCTATTCGGATTTTCCACAACAGTTATTTCTTTCAATAATAAAAACTTTTCAGATTCATCCAACTCGTAAAGTGATTGATCAATGTCACTGCTAATTACCTCTGTCGATGCAATTTCAATTTGAACTGGATCCTTCATATACTGATTGGAAAGAGTCTGTACATCGTTAGGAAGAGTGGCAGAAAAAAGCATGGTTGTTCGTTCAGCAGGAATTTTTTTAATAATAGCTTCTACTTGATCGATGAATCCCATATTCAGCATTTGATCCGCTTCATCGATGACTAAAAACATCACTTTTTCCAGACTTAACGTTCCTTTTTCAATATGATGGAATACTCTTCCCGGAGTCCCAACTACGACATGACTTTTTTGCTTTAATTCGCTTTTTTGTCTTGCAAAAGGCTCTTTTCCATAAATCGCGGTAGCTTTTACTCGTTTGAACCTGCCTATATTCGTTATTTCATCCTTGACTTGAGTAGCTAACTCTCGAGTCGGTGTCAGTACGAGTGCCTGCGGTTTATTTTCATCCCAATCAACACTTTCACATATCGGTATCGCAAACGCACCGGTTTTTCCGCTTCCCGTTTGTGCTTTGACCGTGACATCCTTTTTCGTTAACACGAGTGGAATGACTTGTTTTTGCACATCCGTTGGTTGATCATATCCTAAACTATTCAAAGCACGAGTAATGTCATCACTTAACGACATTGTTGTAAATTCTTCATCCGTCATACCTTCACTCCTTATCAATTTTCAGGTCAGTTACCTATCTCATTGTTCATTCATTAAAAAGCCAAAATTATCTATCATTATTTTTCCAGGTCCATTGGAAATGTATACTGTAATCTCTGTTATATTTTCAGATTGAAAAGCTCTGTTGTTCTCTTGAAATTCCTCCATAGGAAATTCATAAGTTTGAAAAACCGGTGCCTTCGATTCCTCATACTTCTCATCTCTCATAATATCATCAAACCATGGCAAGATCGTGTATTGTGTTTCAATTGGAATATTCACCGGTCTAAATGGATCTGCAGCAACAAGAGACGTTTCTCCATTATCGGAAGTCATTTCTATTTCGATTACCGGCGTTTCTGTTTCCTCGCGCGCTTCTCGTTCCATATCCAAACTAGATAGCGATAACTGAAAGCTGTCGAGGTTTTCAGAGAAAGACTCGGCTAGAAAATCCTCCTCTAATTCAATCGTGAATTGTGCTTCTTCTTTCCATGCCATTTCTACCCCATTTACTCCTTTGTTTACATCCCTGCGATCTTCAGCACGATCAATATCCCAAGAATGGAAGCCTTCTTGCTCTACTTCAACTCCATCCATATAGTGGATTTCCTCTTGACTTTGATTAAAATCAGTAAAAGTCACATAATTTCCATCTTCAAACCGAGTGATATACTGATTATTAGGCAACCAATCTTGACCATAACGGACGTCACGAAATAAATCCCGGTATTCCTCCTGACCAAGCAAGGTTGTTTCAAGGAAGGCAGAAATATACACTTTGGCCACCTCCTGTTGCGCTTCTTCATCCATCATTTGTTGACGATTTAAAAAGATTCCTCCTGGAAGTCTCATATCCATTCGACCCCAGTCCGTATTAAATTGACTGTGATTTGCTTCCGCAATATACACAGATGCTTTAAAACGATTCGATACTTCATAGAAATAAGACCGTAAATATTGCCGATCTCCCTGGAAGGTGTTCACGTCTCCATCTCGGGATCCTTGCAAAAGTAAATAATTTACTTCTTCTAACCTGGCTCGCTCATCATCCACTGTTTTATCGGTTGGGGCAATGCCAACCACCGATTCGATATGGATATCTTCCATTCCTGAGAGAAGAGTATCCTCTTCAAACCACTTCTTATAATCGGCGACCATGGCAGCTGCTTGTCCACCTCTTGAATGACCAACTATTGCTACCTGATCAAAATTTACACGATTATAAAATGGATTGTCTTCTTCTTTTTCATAGTCTTGGATTTGCTGCAGATGCTGCATTAAAACCCATGCTCTCATTTTCATATCATCATTCGGAATTCCCGACCACCCTGAATAGTTCAAGAAGTTTTGATCAACGGAGACAGCAATAAAACCTCTACTAGCTAGAAGCTCACCTAAATATTGATATCCTTCATCGGAAAAGTGCTCCATGCGATGATTTCCATGCACCATAAGCACGAGTGGGAATTCCTTTTCTCCTTCAGGCATCCAAACTCGTCCATTTAAAGGCAATGCAGTTTCATCAAACCCCCAAAAAGATTCTTTTCTTCCACTCCACTTCGTAATATATTCAGAAGCATCCACTGATTTTGAAACAATTCCAACTTCTTCCCCGTACTCGCTGCGACGTTTATCCGTGCCACTTCCGAAAGTAAAGAATGAAAACTCATTCTCTCCCATTAATCCAGGATTTTCAAGTTGCAAAGGTTCGAATGGATCATTCTCAGAAAATGAACGTTGAATGTCACTTTTATCACCAGATACAATGAACCCAGTTACAATGAACAATACTGAAATGGGTATTAATGAGACAAGAAATTTCTTCTCCAGTTTCCATGCACTACGCGTATAAGCAGCTACAACAGTACCTAGAATCATCCCTACAACAGGAAAACTAAAAGCAATTACTGCTGAAAATAAAGGACTTAAACTTTGTGCATCAAGAATAAAGTAAACTAATCCTCCCGCATACACTAAACTGCCAAGTAATAGCCGTGGTACAGGTACGTACATAAAAGAAAGAAGCGTCGCAAGAACAACTGCAACGATCATAAAAACAAAATTATTGATGATAAAATAGATTATTAGATCAATTAATGTACCAATACCTGTTGGGTTTCCAAGCCCTGCGATGATGCCACTAACGATTACTGATATCCAAACTCCGATTGTCGTCATCCGCCAAAAGTAAGTGTCGTACTCAAAAGTACGTTGTATTCTTGATTTCATCCATAAAGAAATTCTTTTCAATTTATTCTTCGTTACATTTATCCATCTGCTCATGCTCATTAGTATATATTTACTCCTTACTTTGCTTGAAATAATAATCAGTTCTACATTCGTAGTACTAAGAGAAACTATTATTTATTCTGTTATTATACCAAACCAAACTGCTATCAGGAAAAATGAATTTAGTAAAAGTTTGTTTTCCCAAAAAAATAAGCACCAACGCTGAAGAACCCCTAACTGATTTAGAGGTACTTCAAGCTTTGTGCACTGCAATCAAACTTATAATTTTATTTTCAAACTCGCTTATTAATTTGAAAATTATCCTCAAGAAGCAACCAATTTTGAGGGAAATCCCATCCGAGAACCCAATAATATAAACCTCTCAAGTCGAATTCTTTCACAAGATCAAATTTAGCTTGGATACTTCTTGCATCTTCAAACCAGACTTCGTGCTCATCTCCTTGTTCGTCAACATAAGTGAAAAAGGGAGATTGTGCTTCCTCGTCGTATTCTATCACAGCATTATAAGTAAGAGCTAATTCAATCGCTTCTTGATGATCGATCGCTTTGGCACGTGTTTCCCCTTGAACAAACGGTAACGTCCAATCATATCCGTAAAGTGGGATCCCCATCATTATTTTTTCATTTGGCATGACAGATGCCGCATATTCAATGACTCTCCTTACTTCATTTATGGGTGCGACAGCTCTAGGTGGCCCCCCTGTCCATCCCCACTCATAAGTCATTAAAAATACAAAATCAGCAATTTCTCCATGAGCTTGATAATCATGACCTTCGTATAAAACCCCAACCATATCTTCTTCAACCTGTGGTGCAAGTGCACTTGATAAAAAGTATCCTAACTCGTCTAACCTTTCTTTCGCTCGCCTCATAAATTGATTGTAGGGCTCTCTGTTGACTTCCCCTAAATACTCTAGGTCCATATCTAAACCTAAATACCCCTTTTCATTCATGATTGCTATCGCATCGTCCAACATTCTTTCTTGTAATTCTTCACTCTGCAATATCGTCGTCACCAGTTCAGGACTAAATTGCCCATCTTCAATATTCGTTATAACCATTAATGGAACAACACTATTTTCATAAGCAGTATTAATAATCTGTTGATCTTCTATCGACGTGAGGCTGCCATCTTCATTTAATTCATAGCTGAATACCTGTACAAAGGTTAAATAATTACCTACTTCATCTAATACTTCTGGTGAATCTGCTCCCGTTATATTTATATCTACGTATGCCCCAACATCAATTGCCTGATTTTGACGGTTCATTCCAGGAATATACAGACGAGATCCTACAGGTACAAATGCCGGATTTACAATATTGTTCATTCTCAGTAAATGTTGTAAGGAGATATGATATCGTTCACTAATCTGTTGCAAATTTTCCTGTGTCCCCATCCAATGAAACCTGCCAGCCACAGGAATAACCAACGCTTGCCCTACCACTAGTTGTTCCGGGTCCGGCAATTGATTCGCCTCAGCGATCGCGAGATAATTCACACTATACGTTTGAGAAATCGACCATAAAGACTCACCATTTGAGACTACATGAATCTGCACTTTATCATCCTCCTACAATTTCCTCATATCATTTATATTCCGGAACAACATTTAATATGAACTGGTTTCCGTAAAATTTTTTATAATGGGATAAGAGTCCCAGAGAAACAAAAGGTGTGGATTCAAAAGCCTCTTTTCTAAAATGAAACAACAAACAGTTAACTGCTAAAATCTAGTTCTTCATGTAATCCTTATCAAATGTGACACATGAATCGTTCGATGGTATAATACGAGAGTTGTTTTTGCTCGTAACGTCATAAAATAAAGGTGATAGCCATGGACTTTACCATACAATACCTCTCTTTTTTCGTCTTGCAAGGAGACGGTCAAGGAGATCAAGGAAACAAATCATTTAAACATTATCAAACACTGGATGAAGAGACATACCTAGACCACCCATTAAAAGATTTCCTAGATGGAGAATTAATGAAAATTACTAAACGTAAATCAGAAAGAAACCCAAAATCAGAGCAAGTCCCTACTAAAATAGGTCACTTTGTTGTGGAACCTGGCTATGAGTTGGATACAAATCCTAACTATAACTTGTTTCAACGATTGCGTTTGGCAAATGTCCTAGATGAATTCAAAGACCATAGTGAAAAACTAGTAAGATCTTATTTAGAAACGAGCTCTATCAGAGCGGGTGCTATGCTAGTAATTCGTGCAAAACTAGACAAATTTATGGACGATCCGTTTATCTTTATTTTAAAATGTGATTTTGAGCCAAAGGTTGCCTCAATCACAAATGAACAAACATTAATCCAGCATGTTGAAATGGCCATTACCGCTAAGAACATGAAATCGATCCAATACCCTTACATGCCTGAAGAAGGAATGCTCGAGGAATGGGAACTGAAAATCCATCAATCCTCCCACGCACGTTATTTCGAGGACTTCTTAAAATATGTAGAATACAACCGGTCGATGGTGGAAATCATTCGAGATAAAGTCGTCGAAACAGCTCAACAATATATCGCCGAAACATACGAAGAAAACAGTGAAGAACGGGCACAGGAAGAAGAATCAATCGAAGCATGGTCAAATACACCTGAACGTCAGCTGCAGGAAAAATGGACAACAGAGCAGGTCGTAGAGGCTTCTTACCCGATCATTGATCATCAACCTGAGGTCGAGTTAAAGCTGAAGTTGGATCACATGGAAGTAAAGGCTCTCTTATCCGATTTCAGTGACAACCTTCATATTGCTAAGGTAAATGGGAAGTATGTAATATTGATTGAAGGAGAAGCATTTTCGTTTGATAAAAGTGCGTCACCTGTAGAGTTTTTGCAACCCGATTCGTTGGAAAATGTGCTAAAGAGGATTGGGAAGTAGCGGAATTGGTGGTTTTAGTGACCAAAAGTGTGACCACGAAAGTACTAATAAAAATTCTGTCGGCTTAGAGGTTTTTTAATATACAGTTATAATGAAAAGAAGCGGGAAATTACCGCTTCTTATTTTTATAGAGTGGTTGCTCACCGTTGCTTAATGGCTAGGATGTTTAAGACAAATAAAAAACGTTCCCTACAAAGTGTAAGAAACGTTGATATATTGGTACCGGTGGACCGAACCCATTTTATACACAGACATCAGGTCCTATCAGTGGACTGTTTGTCCATAAACAGCTCTAATACCTTCCCCCTATTATAGAATACCTACTATGCTTATGCTCTTGTACGGTAGTTTAGGTTATGATTCTTTAACGTTTTATCTTTTCCGAATAAAAAGTGCTTTTCCATATCTGGTGAATATTTAGAGTTAATGGTTTTGTTACCTGTTGCTTCTGCTACTGCCCTCAGCATGGCAGGTGATGCTCCACAACAAAGGCCAATGTAATTAACACCAATATTTTGTGCTTCTTTTGCCCAATCCGCTAATTCATATCGGTTATGGTAAAGAGGATCTAACGATGTTGGGAACGTTGTTTCTGTTGGCAGGGAACAACTGCATCCTCCATCAGGTAAATTAAAAAATGTTGGGTGTTCTTCAGTAGTTCGGTATGGAATTGGTAATCCACCGACAAAACCTTTTACCTCTTCTCTAATTCTCCTTAGGTATGGCTGCATTGTATCTGGACCACGGAAACAGTTCATTCCTACAACTAACGCACCTTTTTCTGAGAGAATTTTACAGGATTCTTCTACCGTATAACCCTCTCGCAATATATTCTCGCCCATCAACCCTAATGTAATAACTGCTGGCAAGTCTTGTTTCTGAATTTCTTCTAACGCTATAACAGCCTCTTCGTGGTAATAAAAAGTTTCAGCATGTATAAAATCAACCTCTTCTTCTTTACACCACTTTACCATCTCCGCAAACATACTTCTTACTTTTTCCTTAGATTCGAGATCTTGAGGATCAAAAATATTCGTATTGGAAATGTTACCTGCCACTAATGCTTCCTCTATAGGATGTTCTTTTGCCACTTCCTTCGCCAAACGGATTGCACTTCGATTTAATGGCTCAAGTAAATGTTCTTTACCTATAATTCTCATTTTTTCACGGTGGGCATTATATGTGAAAGCTAAAACTACATCTGAACCTGCATTCATATAATCTCGATATGTTTGTTTTAAAACCTCTGGGTTTTCCAAAGCTACATCGGGTACGAAAGAACCTGCTTGTAAATATCCTCTGCGTTCCATTTCAAACAAATACCCTTCTCCTACAATGACGGTGCCTTCTTTTAATCTTTGCTCTAAACTTCTTTTCTCCACTACCATCTAAACCCTCTCCCTTTTTTAATCTAAGGTTAGTGTAGCAAAGAAATAGTAATATAACATAACACCTAAAGTCTATCGATTGCCATAGTTTTAAACTATAACACAGTTAATTCATCGGCAATCGTTTCTTTTAAATAGTTAATATAAATCGTTGCTAGCGGGCTGTTTGTAACATCCTTATGTGTAATATAGCCAATCGCGATTCGCTCATCCACATTTAAAGGAAGTGCCACAATATCATCATCGTTGATATCATAACTAATTACTCCTGTTGAAATCGTATATCCGTTCAACCCTATCAGTAGATTAAATAAAGTAGCTCGGTCACTCACGCGAATGTTTTTTGGTCTCGAAACCGTGCTGAGTATCTCCTCAGAAAAATAAAATGAGTTATAATCCCCTTGTTCAAAAGATAGATACGGATAAGGAATTAAATCATCTAAGGACACAGATTCCTGAATCGCAAGTGGATTGGTAGAACTTATAAACACGTGCGGCCTTGCTTCAAATAGGTCATGAAATATCAAATTTCCCTCTCTTAGAAACTTACAAATCACCTGTCAATTGAAATCATTCAAGTATAAAATTCCAATTTCACTACGAAGGTTTTTTACATCATCAATGATTTCATACGTCCTTGTTTCTCGGAATGTAAATTCATATTCATCACGATTATAGTCTCTTAGAAGTTTTACAAATGCACTGACTGCAAAGGCATAATGTTGTGCGGATACAGAAAAATGCTGCTGTGGTGATTCTGTCGCATTGGTATAGCGATTTTCAAGCAATTCTGCCTGCTCAATGACCTGTCTTGCGTAACCTAAAAACTCCGCCCCCTCTGGAGTAATGACAATTCCCTTATTCGTACGTGAAAAAATCTTAATTCCCAATTCTTTCTCTAATTCTTTAATTGCATTGGATAGACTCGGTTGACTAATAAACAATTGCTGTGCAGCATAACTAATCGATCTGTTCCTAGCCACTTCGATTACATATTTTAATTGTTGTAATGTCATCTACTTTTCCTCCCCGCTCCCATTACATAGTTTTATCTTAGCATAAACAGCTTGGGAAAAATTTTAAACATAACTAAGCACTATCTGTGGACGGTTGTCCATAAACAGAACCAGGGAACATTAACCCTACCACTTTGTACTGCGTAATGAATGGAGGCTGAAAATCCATCAATCCTCTCATGCACGTTATTCCGAAGACTTCTTAAAATATATAGAATACAACCGGTCGATGGTAGAAATTATTCGAGATAAAGTCGTCGAAACCGCCCAGCAATATATCGCTGAAACATATGAAGAAGACAGTGAAGAACGGGCACAGGGAGAGGATTCGATCGAAGCATGGTCAAATACCTTGAGAACGCCAGCTACAAGGAAAATGGACAACAGAGCAGGTCGTAGAGGCTTCTTACCCTATCATTGATCATCAGACTGAGGTCGAGTTAAAGCTCAAGTTGGATCACATGGAAGTAAAGGCTCTCTTATCAGATTTCAGTGACAACCTATACAATTCATTTTCTTCAGGTCGATCTTATCACTTAGTAAGCTTCTAAAAAACATCAAATACATTCCTTAACGCTCTTCCTACACCACGTATCAATCAAATAATTAACCTGAATGGAAGTAAAACCAATTCCGGCAACCAAAATAAAAAATCTACAATAAAATCTAAAATTGAATACTTTTCATTATTTTTCTTTCGTCTCGTTTTTAATTTCTTTCTATTCCACCATTCTTTCATGTAAAGCGTCTCCCCCTTTACTATTTAAAATTACAATTTTGTTAAGCCCCTCTTTTTATCATCTTCCATTCTTATACCAGTATTTTAACATAAATATCCATATTTAATCTTAAAAAACGTAGTGTCTTTTTTTCTATTTTGTCGCTTTTGTTATAAAGGAAAGTTGTTTCTTGGCTTGGAAAAGCAAAAAACACCACTCATTAAGAAAGGGTGTCTACACAGACTTTTTTTTGCATCAATAACTCGAAGTAGCGAAGGCGGCGACTCCACAGGGAAAAGCAATAGCTGAAGCATTGCCCGCGGAAAGCGTCCGCCTAAAGCATATTCGAGCATTCTGTTCGATGAAAATACAATCTCTCTTACTTCAATACCTTTACAAACAATTAAAGAGATTATTTTGGTTCCTCAAACTCTATCTCAATTTTACTTCTGATGTCGATATTTTTTAACGCTTGGGAAGCTAAATGATCGGCTTCACGATTCTGTTTTCTTGAAATTGACTCATACTCCGGTCTTATGCCTAATTGTTTGAATTTAGCTTCAATCCGATCTGCCCAATTGTTCAAGACTTCCTCTGTACACGCCCATTCGCCGTTTAATTGATTAATCACAACTTGTGAATCTCCAATAAATTGAATAGGTAAATGATGAACTCCCAGAAGTTCCAGCTCTTGTAAAGCGAGATGAAGAGCTGCGTATTCAGCCTCATTATTCGTCTCAAGCTCTAATATTAATGCGTTTTTTCTAAGTCGAAATGATTTACCATTTTGTTCAAAATAAATCGCACAGCCCACGCCTGATTTTCTTGTATCCCGTTCAAAACCACCATCAAAATAAACGGTAACATTGTGGGGCTCGGTTTGGATTTCCTCCATAAACTTTTTTAGTTCCTTTAAAGACCATGTAGTGTCTTGGCTATCAACAAATGTTAAATGTTTGATGCGACCAGTTCTTTCGAGATCTTCTGCAATTAAAATTGCTTTTCCGGCACGCATCTCTTCCGAACTAAAAGAAGTTTCCAGTCCTTTGGGTGTTTTATATGTTAATTCAAATCTAACATTCATACTAAACCACCTTATCTAGGTTTTATTTATAGATTAGAACATACAATCAATTATGTCCATTGTTCCCTTCAAGATGGAGAATTATTTCTCTCTAAATTTTAAAAAATGACTTGGAAGAAACCAAGTCATTTCGTGAATTTTATCTTTTTCGCTTGAGTTACCTCTGATTTTATTTCCTGAGATGCCTTCTCAGGTGATTCCGCTTTGCTAATAGCTGTAATCACGGAAACTCCATCAGCACCTGCTAGAATCACCTCCTGCGTTCTTTTCGCATTTATCCCTCCGATTCCTACAATTGGAATCGTGTAACCATGATCACGAATTTGTTCAATTAATGTTGTTCCTTTCACTTCCTTCGTATCCTTTTTCGTTTCTGTCGCATAAATAGGTCCTACACCTAAATAATCTGCCCCGCCCGCAACTGCCTTTTCCACTTCTTCTAATGTATGTGCTGAAATACCAATGATTTTATCAGGAAATGCACGTCTCACATACTTTAAATCTTTATCGTCTTGCCCAATATGAATTCCGTCTGCATCCAATTCTTTCACTAGTTCTAGATCATCATTAACGATAAATGAGATATTATTTTTCCGACAAATAACTTGAAGTTCTTTGGCAAGCTCTCGCTTTTCAGTCCCAACGAATGCATCCTCTCCTTTTTCTCGAAATTGAAAGATAGAGACGCCTCCATTTAAAGCCAAATCTAGCGTTTTTTGTGGAGAAGTTATACAATTCTGACTCCCCATAATAAAATATACGCCAAGTGCTTCTCGTAATGTTTCAGTTTTAAGATTATTCATCTATACTCCCTCTATTCACCTGTCTGTTATAGGCCCAATGATTGGTAGGTCCATGGCCTTGTCCAATATTTAAATCTTCTTTTATCGCAGCCTGAGTGAACATCACCGCTATTCTCACGGCTTCTACGATTTCCTTTCCCTTTGCTAATTCAGCCGCTATAGCTGCTGAAAAAGTACATCCTGTCCCATGAGTATTCACCGTGTTTTTTCGAATATTTTTAAATTCATAGAACTCTTCTCCGTCGTAAAAAAGATCAATTACGTTTTCGCCATCTTCTGCGTGCCCGCCTTTAATAACGACGCTTTTTGTACCCATCTTAGAAAGGCTTACTGCGGCATCTTTTCGATCCTTTATTGTAACGATCTTTGCACCTGTTAAAACTTCAGCTTCCGGTATATTAGGTGTAATGACTGTTGATAGCGGTATTAAATCATGAATAATTGCGGTTACAGCTTCATCTTCGAGTAATTTACTACCACCTTTTGCAATCATGACAGGGTCAATCACGATATTTTTCCATTCATAGTAACGTATTTTATTTGCAACTCCCTTAATAATTTCACTTGAAAATAACATGCCTGTTTTCAAAGCATCTACGCCTAAATCTTCACCTACAGCTGTTAACTGTGCTTCCACCGCTTCCACTGTCATCGGATAAACACCATGGACTCCAAGTGTATTCTGTGCTGTAACAGCAGTTATCGCTGACATACCATATACTTGTAATTCTTGGAAAACCTTAAGGTCGGCTTGTATCCCTGCTCCTCCACCACTATCTGAACCCGCTATTGTTAGTGCATGCTTCACGTTCATAGCTTCCCCTCCTCTCTTTTGAATCACACTTCTTTAACGAGTAAGTGTTTTGCGATTATTTCAGAATTAATATTGTTGAGTTGATTTAAAAATTCTATTTGAAAAGAACCAGGTCCTTTTTCTCCACCTCTCGTCATGGCTCTTTCTGCTGCAATACCATAGGTTGCCAATGCAGCTACTGTGCCAGTTAACAGATCCTTTTCCGTAGAGATAAAAGCACCAATTACAGCGCTTAACAGGCAACCAGCCCCAGTAATTTTGGATAACATCTCGTGTCCATTTTCTACTAAGTAAGTCGACGTTCCATCTGAAACGACATCTTCTTTTCCTGTAATCACTACTGTCGTGTTAAATTGCTTGGCAGCATTCTTGGCTAGGTCTACTTTATTTCCGCCGGTTTCTCCAGCTTCTACACCTCTTATTTCCCATTGCTGTCCAATCATGTGAGATATTTCTGCTGCATTGCCCCTCAGCACAGTTACCGCTATTTTATCCATCATGTTTCTGGCCACCTTTGTACGGTATGGCGTTGCTCCTGCTCCAACAGGATCAAACACTACTGGGATACCTTTTTCATTAGCAGCTTTGCCGGCAAGTACCATGGATTTCACCTTGTTTTCATCCAATGTTCCTATATTTAAAATGAGCGCTTGTGCGTTACTTGTCATATCTTCAACCTCTTCTTTCGCGTGGGCCATTACGGGTGCAGCGCCAAGCGATAAAAGACCATTTGCGGTGAAATTAGTCACAACCTCATTGGTTATATTGTGGATTAGGGGTTTACGTTCTCTTAATTCGTTTAAAATTTCTGCAATTTTTTGATTATTCATTTTCAGTCTCCTCTCAATTTATGTAATAGGAAAAACGCATAGCCGTCTTATCTTTTGAAAACAAAAAAGCTTCCTCAGTTAGGAAGCGGGTAAACGCGATACTTTATGAACTAACTAATTGTAACCTATGTTAATTCGATAAAGGAATCATCCACTTTCCTACGCTGGTATCAACCAGATCAGGTTAAAAGGGTTAAGGTAACGCACCTCTCTCAGCTAGATAAAGCACCCCTAGTGTCTCTTATTTAATTGAAATTTTCTCCATGTTAGCATAATACTTCTTTTCTTACAACGAACTCGCTGTACTCTTATTATTCTATTTAGGTAACTATTGGACTTCCTAATATCATTATACAGAAAAAGCTAGCTTAGAAGATATCTAAACTAGCTTTTCAGAAACATTATTAATTAACTCGGACAACAACTCCGCTGAAATTATCTGCCCAATATCCACTATTCATATTAGCAACTGCAACTCCTGTTGAACTTTGAGAACCAATAAATTGGCCTCCACCAATATAAATACCTACATGTCCATTTGTTTTGTAAGTATTAAAAAATACTAGGTCTCCAGGTTGCTTATCACTACTAGAAATTCTTTGTCCTGCATTAACTAATCCACTAGTACTAGCAGGTAATGATTTACCCACTTGCGAGAATGACCAGCTTACAAAAGCTGAGCAGTCAAAACGACCATTTGCTATATCAGAGGATGATCTCCCTCCTCCAAAAACATAGGTTGAATTCCCAATGTATTTACGTCCAACTTGGGTGACTGACCCACCATAGCTTGAAGGAGCAGGTGCTGCCTTCGTTTCACTTGATGAACTTTTACTTTTATTATCAGTATTAGTTACTGTTGAAGTAGTGTTTGCCTCTGAAGCAGAAGCAACATTTTGACTTGACGAAGAATTAGTGCTAGTCTGAGTTGCTGCTTCAGAAGCAGAAGAATTAGTGTTACTCTGAGTTGCTGCCGCCTCTTCCTCTGCTTGTCTTGCAATCTCAGCTTCTTCTGCTATTCTTAAGTCTTCTTGACGTTGAATTTCAGCATCAATCTTAGCCTCTATTTCTGCTTCTGCTGATTGAAGATTACTATCTTCTTCTAACAATCTTGCCATCTTTGATTCAATTTCAGCTTCTTTTGATTTTAACTCGTCTTTAAGTTCATCGTTACGTTGGTTTTGGTCTTCTAAATGATGTTTCATTCCAACTAGTTCTGTTTGCAATTCTTCAAGTTCATCTAATTTCCCCTGAACGATTGCCTGTTTTTCTTCTAGTTCTTTTTGGTTGATCTCTAATTGTTCAATAAAATCATTATCAGCTTTAGCAATTCGAGTGATTGTAACAGAACGGGTAACAAAATCTCCAAAGCTGTCAGCGCCTAATAGAACTTCTAAGTACCTGGAACTGCCACCATTTTTTTGGTAAGCGTTCGCACGGTCTTTCAACATTTCAAATCGAATTTCAATATCATCTTCCAATTCTTTGATTTCAACTTCGAGTTTTTCAACTTCTTTTTCTGTAGAGTCCACTTCTTCATTTGTATCATCAATCGTTTTTTGGTTCGCAACCAAAGCTTCATCAATACTAGCAATCTCATTATTAATCACATCTAACTCACTAACTAAATCCGCTAACTCTTGCTCAGCATCTGATAAATCCGACTGAATTATTGTTCTTTCTTCTTCTATAGTTTCTAATTCTGTATTTGCGAATACATTAGGTATAACTAGCAAGCTACCCATACCAATTATGAATGATAGTCCCAATATTTTTTTCAACATTCTTCCCCCTGTAATTTGCTGTGTTGGATACGACTTTTGACTTATGTCTTCTGTTTGAATTACTTATGTAATAATAACAATGATGTTTACTATAAATGTCCTAGTTCATAGTTTTAAAATAATTATTTTTCTGTATCACTAAGATGAATGATATCATCCTAAGATAACAGTTGTGTAATAGGAATATTACAGTTGTGTTTCAATGTAATAAAAAGAAGACCATCTGACTATTAATGAGTTATTTTGTCACATCATACAGCTTTTTACCTACCATCTAATATGAAACACCAAATTTCTTCAGTAAACTCCTTACATTCTGCCTATGAACTACTAGTCTAATATTCAAAAAAAGACTAGTGAGTTA
>NZ_JBIMEV010000057.1:0-28463 GCF_051262595.1 Salipaludibacillus sp. CF4.18 | reverse complement strand
GTTTATTGTATATGTTCTCTTCAACGATTATCCTTAAGCCACAACATACAAAAGCAATATCATAATTCACATTTTCTTTAAACACACCAAGTTCATTTATTGCTACCCGCCTAAAATCTGTTGCTTCAAAAACTAAAGGATCAACATTTCTATCTTTTAAAAAATTTTTCTCATTAGTGGTATGGGTATGAAAATGCAAAAAATATTTTGCAATATTATCATTATCCCCTCTATCTTTCAATAAATTATTTATTTTATATTTATTTACAATATTCATTTCGCTATCTAAGTAGTGAGTATGCTTAACTTTAAAACAATAAGTTTTAAAATGCTGTGGGTCCAGATGTGTCAGTATTATTGGATATATCTCTTTATCTCTACTTTTAAATTCAGAAATGAAGCTATTAATAAAGTATTGAACAGCAATCAAATTTCCATCATCCATGTAATCAAATATTTCATCTATTATTAAAATACCTTTATCCTTTACCAGTTTACTTTGGGCTTCAAATAGTTTTCCAATAAAGCAAATAACATCTCTCTCTCCATTAGATATCGAATTAGCTGTTGGTAATTGTAATATTAAACTATTCCCTTTTTTCTCAGGTTTTATATTTTTCCATGTAACATCAAACGAAGATAGCATTTGCTGAAAAAGATTTTTGGCTCGAAGATATTCATTATATTTTATAATGGAATTAAAATCAGCCTTATTATTCCTGTATAAAAATATTAATTGAATTGCATTAATGTATTTTTCTACATCAGATTCAATCTCAGGAACTATTTTTTCTAATAGTTTAATAATATTATCTATTTCTTCAATCTCTTCTAACAAGGTAAAATCATTAATTCTACTTTTAAGTTGCTCTTTTGAACCACTAACGCTTTTTATATATTCCATAAATCGCTCTAATTTTCTATTTCTCTGGACAAGCTCCATTTTATCTAAACAATTCTTTATTTTCCCTACATCATCAATTACTTTTGTATCATTAATTATGCTACTAAAATTAATCAATAATTTTCTACACTCACCAAATTGTGTCTTCATATTAGTATATGAATATGCAAACATTTTTTTTGCTGGAATAGTATTAATTAAAGTAATAGGTCGAACTCCAATATTTGACTTCGTAATTGACCGCCCTGCGAAACTTCTGGTACTAGCTTCCGAATATATTTGGCTATTTATAACAAACACACTAAATTCATCAGAGATTTCATTAGCTTGGTTCGTTGCTTCTAGTATTCTTCCGTCATCTAAGGTTATGGAAATTGAAGGATCACCTTCCGATGATCCGTTATGTATATTTTCATCTTCTAAATCAATCTTATTTCTCTTTAATGAATTGAAAGCAATAGCAATAGAACTTTTTCCGAATCCATTTGGTGCTACAAATAAATTAGGTTTATTGGGTATTATTCGAAAGTTAAAGCTTTTTTCATCTATTCCTTTTATTTTCTTAATTTCTATTTTAGTTATACTGGTCATCTAACTCCCCCATCATTCGATTCGACTAATATATAGGTTTTCTGCATAACTTTAGTGTTCCCTCTTTTAAAATCAAAAAAGGGTAAAAACTTATTTAACAGGGTCCGAATCCTGTCGCAAAAACATTAAAAACATCTATTTTCTTAGAGTAATGCTACTATCTTTCTACGAAAGAATTTAGATTACTTATAGGTACATAAAGTAATCTTCATCATCATTTTAAAAAAAATGTCATATTTCTTTGTTGAAGTATATCTACTACTATTAAACTTAATCCTCGTTAGCTTAGTACATTCTTTCATAAGGTCAATAAAAGTGACGACTCTTATTGCACAGTATCCGTATACTACGCAATATAAAAGTTACTCCACAATATGGCTGTATACACAAAGAAAGGACGCAATTCTTATTACAGATTTGCGCCCGATTGTTGAAGATCATTTTTCTAATGAATTGTATCTTTGTACTGTGCAGAAAAAGGAATCTATTTTTAAAAACAGTATACAACCATAAGGATTTTCTAAATTTTATTATTTGTCACCATGTTACTAGATATCATTTACAATTTCTATTTGATAATGAATCAAGAAGCCTGGCTGGCCTTTTCCTTATAAATTACTCTTCAAAAGTACAAGTTTAGTATTATTAAAAGAAATGGACTTCCTTAAAATTGGAAGTCCATCTTTATTTATTTCCTTTTTTAAGCCCGATTTTCTACCGCTCAACCTAAGCCTATCCTAAACAAGAAGTAACCGTATTAAAGTTCTTGCCCATTTGTAGCAATAACATTTTTATACCAGAAAAACGATTTCTTTCTACTACGTTCAAATGTACCACTGCCATCATCTTGCTTATCAACATAGATATAACCATAACGCTTAGACATTTCTCCGGAAGATGCACTTACTAAGTCAATACATCCCCAAGAAGCATAGCCCATTAATTCCACGCCATCGTCAACTGCCTCGCCCATCGCTCTAATGTGTTCTCTTAGATAATCAATACGATAATCATCGTTAATGCTTCCATCTTTTTCAACCTTATCATAGGCACCTAATCCGTTTTCAACTACGAATAAAGGCACTTGATAACGCCCATATAATTCATTTAAAGCAATACGAAGACCAACTGGGTCAATCTCCCATCCCCAATCACTAGCTTCTAAGAATGGATTTTTCACACCACCAATTAAATTACCTTGACCGATCTCTTCAGGTGTTTTATGCTTTTTGTCAGTACGAGACATATAGTAACTTAATGAAATGAAATCAACCGTGCCTTCTTTAATTAACTCAAGGTCTCCATCTTCCATTTTGATATTGATATTGTTCTCGCTGAAATAACGGTCAATAAAGCTTGGATATTCACCACGAACCTGAACATCTCCGCAGAAATTATTGAAAATACGTGCCTCTTGCTGTGCATACAACACATTTTCAGGGTTACTGTCAAAAGAATAAACAGGTGCATAGATCAACATACATCCAATTTGTGAACCAGGAATAATTTCATGGCCTAGTTGTACAGCTTTGGCACTTGCAACAAATTGATGATGAAGTCCTTGGAAACTGTCTTGAAGGCGTGTTCCTTCACTTTCAGGTGAAAAACCGAGTCCGAACAACGGCATGTGTGTAGCACCATTTATTTCATTAAATGTTAACCAATATTTCACTTTATCTTTGTAGCGATTAAAAAGCACGGTTACATAACGCTCAAAGAATTCAACCAATTTACGATTTCTCCATCCACCATATTCTTTGATCAGGTATAGTGGGGTTTCATAGTGCGCGATCGTTACTAATGGTTCAATATTGTATTTTGCCAGTTCATCAAACACGCGGTCGTAGAAAGCTAGTCCTTCTTTGTTTGGCTCTAATTCATCACCGTTTGGAAAAATACGAGACCAAGCAATACTCATACGAAACGTTTTGAATCCCATTTCTGCGAATAAGGCAATATCTTCTTTATAGCGATGATAGAATTCAATACCCACGTGATTCGGATACGTATATTTTGATTCGTCGATATCAAAATCAAATCCAGTCGATGATAAAATCTTTAATCTGTTCTCTTTTCCTCCAGGTAGTACATCGGCTAAATTAAGCCCTTTTCCACCCTCTTGATATGCACCTTCTAGTTGGTTAGCAGCAGTTGCACCGCCCCATAGGAATCCTTCTGGAAATTTAACTGTCATTGCTCATCACCTCATAAAAATATTTTTCTTCTTATTATTCTCTTCTCGTTATAAAAAACCCACTCGCTTACCATTAAAAGCAATGTTTTTCTAATAAAAAAACCTTTGTTAGAAATATGATAGCAACCATTAACTAAGTACAATCAAGGCATTATACCGATCGTTCACAAGAAAATTAATGGCGATTGGAATAAGTCCCCAATGTAATCCAAAAATAAATGGGTGAGATACTGTTAGAGTTTACCTAATCAATATTCTAAGTTGTGATTATGAAATAAATTTGTAATTCCATAAATTTTTTAATAGTTAATCAAAATAAAATATAGTTCGCTTTAGTTCCCGGCTTTCTTATTCTAGTGAGTATCTATTTGGGGGATAAGGTAAACCCAAATTACCACGTAAAGTGTTTGATTCATATTCCTTACGAAAAATTCCCTTTTCTTGTAGAATAGGAACGACTAAATCAATAAAGTCATCAAATCCTGAAGGGTGCTCTTGTCTTATCAGCAATACATCCATCGCACCTGCCTCGTACCAGTTTTGTATTTGTTCTGCTACTCTTTCTGCAGAACCAAAAAATTTCGGCTTTGGTATTCGATAGATAGGCATTAGTGACTGCAGCTCTTGAAATTTTTCTTCTGCTTCTTTTTCTGTCCGTCCTACAATCGGGTTATGTGACGGCATAATCATCAAATCATTAGGCGAACGGCCTTCTAAGGTTACTCTTCTTTTTAACTCTTTACTGAATGCTTTAGCATCCTCTAACACTTCAATACCAATGAATACACCGTCGGCATGCTTCGAGGCAATATTCATGAAATCCGGAGAGGTACCGGCTTGAAAAATAACCGGTCTTCCTTGTCTGGAACGGCTAATATTTAACGGACCATCCACGGAAAAATAGTTTCCTCTATAATTTAGAGCATGCATTTTTCGTGGATCTAAGAATACTCCGCTTTTTTTATCCCGTATAAAAGCGTCATCCTCATAGGAGTCCCAAAGACCTTCGACAATCTCTAAAAACTCTTTTTTCATTGGATACAAGTCTGCTTTAGTAAAATGAGTGCGACTATAATTTGCTAGTCCTCCTGGATTAGAAGTGACGGCATTCCATCCTGCTCGGCCCTTACTGATTTTATCAAGAGAAGCCATTTGACGGGCAACAGTGAATGGATCCGCATAGGAAGTTGCAATTGTTGCAGTAAGCCCAATTGAATGAGTCACCATGCTTAAGGCCGATAAAATACTTACACCTTCAAACATACTGAGATAATGTGGAATCATACCCGTTCCAATATGGCTGACGTCAGCTAAAAAGATCATGTCAAACTTTCCTTCTTCTAATCTTTTAGCTTTTTGTACATAGTATTCAATGCTCTCGCTGGCATTAGCTGGCATAGCTGGGTGACGCCAACCCATGTAATTAAAACCTACTCCATCTACAATCGCTCCAATTTTAAGTTGTTTTTTTCTTTCATTAATTCCACCTTCTTTTCATTCTATACTTGTTCGCTATTTAGATTTTAGATCAAATTCTTCTGCCAGTAGTTGGTATCCTTTTAGTCTGCTTTCTTGACTAGGATAAAAATCAGCTATCATGATTTCATCAACTAAGGCTGCTTTTGCCATCTGCCTTAATTGGCGAGCTACGTCATTGACACCCCCAATCACAAACCGATCTTTATTAGCATTTCGAGCAGCCTCTTCCTCCGGTGAATAGATATGGGCTTGGGCTTCTTCCAACGTTGGAAATGAAAGATCTCGTGAACCTGTTGCCATTCTTGCCCACATTAATTCCAATGGTCCTGCCAAATATTTTGCCTCTTCTTCTGTTTCTGCTGAAATGACTCCAATTGCTAACATGCTTTTTGGCTCTTTCATATAGATAGATGGATTGAAATTTTCACGATATAAACGAAGCATTGGAATAGCTAATCTAGGTGCTAAGTGGGCTGCAAACACAAAACCGAGCCCTTTATCTATAGCGAACTGTACGCCGCCCTGGCTGGAACCTAACATATAAATATCTGGCACTAACGATTGATCACCCGGGGGTGTAATATTACTAAAAGGGTGAGTCTTTGGAAAGTCTCGAGAAAAAAATGAAAGTAAGTCCTCCAACTGTTCCGGGAAATCATTGGCGGCAAGAGCTTCCCGTGACCGCTGTAAGGCCCACGCAGTCACTCCATCAGTTCCAGAAGCTCTTCCTATTCCAAGATCTATCCGTCCAAGCTTCAAGTAAGGTAAAGTTTTCAACGACTTTAAAGGGACTATGGTTAGGTAACATAATTCCCCCAGAACCTACACGTATATTTTTAGTGTGTGAAGCTGCATGAACACTTAACAGATCTGGAGCTGTACTAATTTGACTAGTCGTGTTGTGGTGCTCCGTAAACCAGTATCTGGTATACCCCAACTTCTCGGCTAATTGGACCATCTTTGTTGAATTCTTTAGACTTTCAGTAGAATTACTGCCCTGATAAATATGAACAAAATCTAATATAGATAATCTTAAATTTTGTTCATTCATTCTTGAATTCATTGATTATACTCCTTCTAAATAAAAATTCAGATATATATATCCCTACACGATTTGGGAAACTCAGCATAATCCGCGCATGAACTCATACCTTCCCCTCGCTACAGTTGTACTGATCTTTCCTTTCATAAAAGGAAATGACCGCCCCTTCTAAAAATTGCGGTCATTTAATCGCATAAATCCTAAGAGGTTTTATAAATACTGACGTTCTCCAGTTTGTGCTGCTTTTTCCACTGCATCAAGCAGCTGATGAAGTTTTACTGCATCCGCAAAACTAGGTGTTTGGGATGTTCCTCCTTGTATATCTTTAGCAAACTTACTGTGCGCCTGAGCGACATTCAGAACAAACCCTGCATCGTTTTTAAGCGAATCTGGTACCCAGTAATAAGCATCTGGGATCGTTAATTCATGAAGTTCTGGATCAGTAGGACCTGCACCTCGCAATTGGTGTGATCCAAATTGAATGGAAGCAGGTGCATTGAGTACGATTGTTCCATTGTCTCCGAAAATTTCAAGAGTAAGCCCTGTTTGGTGCTTAACTCCCCCTTGTATTTGAACGCTAGCTGCTGCACCGTTGGTCAATTTTCCTGCAATCAGTATTTGATCATCTGTCGTTTTTTTAATGACTTTTTGGATATCCACCAATTCGACTTCAGGGAATTGCTGCGCCGTGACAGCTGAAAGCTCTTTAAATTCTCCAAGCATATAGGTAAATGCATCAAGATTATGTCCGCCTACAATAGTGAGCAGGTTCCCTCCTATCTTCCGATCAAATAGGTACGCATTAGCCTTGTCAGCCACGCCCCCCATTCCATCAATAGAGATCTTTAAATTGGCTGACAAAACTTTTCCAACATAGCCTTCCGCTAACAAATCTTTCACATAATTGATGGCTGGAGCCTGTCTGGCCTGCAATCCAATCGCATTGGTCAATTGTCGGGACTCCACCCAATCCTGCATTTCGAGCGCTTCAGTGGTATTTGATCCCAAAGGCCATTCACAATAAATCGGTTTTCCAGCAGGAACAATAGCTTTTACTGCATCATAATGTTCCTTTACGTTGATGCTAACGACAACCATATCCACATCAGAATGTTGAGCCAAATCTTCCACTTTATCAAAAGCATGAGTTGCCTTGAAAGCATCAGCGCTTTTCCTGGCACTCTCCATATTGCTTGTCCCAACTGCTTTAAGTTCAAGCTCATTCAGATGCTCCATTGCTGGTATATGTGTCCCTCTAGCCCATCCGTTATTAATTGATCCACCTATAATACCTGCTCGTACTTTTTTGTTCATGTAAAACAACTCCTTTTTTATAATCAATCTGTAAAACATTGTAATTTTTAGCGCCTGTTATCAAACCACCCACATAAAACGCTTAACAATAAGTGCCAAACCGTTAAAAAATTATCTACTTTTGAGCAAAGCCTTGTTTGTTTAAATATTCGAGCATGAAGGGCAGTCTGCTTCTTTCTAAATGATCCTCAATATGATCTGTCCAACCATTTACTTTCTTAACTGTGAAAGGTGCGTTACTAGGACGATTTCGGTAATATTCGCGCATCTGTTCGTCATAAGTTCTTAACTTTTCTTCATCCAGTGGTTGATACTGATTATCAAACATTACCATTGATTGAGGTAAACGTGGTTTTAGTTCAGGTTTCTCTCCAGCAGGATGGCCGATGCATAGACCAACTAGAGGAACCACATGTTTTGGTAAATTTAGTATCTCAGTCAATTCTGTAATATTAAGTCTTATTCCACCGATATATACACCACCGAGTCCCATTGATTCAGCTGCAGTTAGAGCATTTTGAGCCATAATTCCAGCATCGAATGATCCTATTAAAAGGTATTCAATATACTCAAGGTCTATCTTTGGAGCAATCTGATGATTCCGGTTAAAATCTGCACAGAAAATCCAAAACTCAGCAGCATCTTCAATATAAGGTTGATTGGCAGATAGTTGCATTATTTTTTTCCGAAGCTCTTTATCGGTAATTCTGATGATAGAAACGGCTTGTAAAAGGCTGAACGAAGACGTTTGATTAGCTACCTTAAATATTTCATCCCGCTGTCCCTCTGTCAGTGGTTGATTGGTAAAAGAACGAATGGACGTATGATTAAGAAGTAATTCAAGTGTATTATTCATTTGGACCTCTCCTCTATTAATTTTTAACTATTCCAGCCTTCCGTATTGATAAGGAACTCCCATATTTTCGCGAAGTGTGTTTCCTTCATACTCCTTATGGAACAAACCGCGATCCTGCAAAATCGGGACCACCATGTCTACAAAATCAGCAACTCCATCATAGGCTATATCCGGAACAACAGAGAAGCCGTCACATGCACCGGCTAAAAACCATTCTTCCAAGAAGTCAGCAACTTGTACGGGGGTACCTGCCACAACCGGATGATAGTTAATAACCCCGCGGGCAAGGACATCCCGAATGGATATCCCTTGTTTCAGCAGCTGTAAAGCTCTGTGGGAACGGGGATCCATTGGGTTGGCATATGCTTTTTTCAACATATCAGTTGCTACCGGTTGATCAATATCTACCGTGTTCACCGATAGTGATAAACCAACCATGGAACCGAGATAACTTACCCTGCTTGGAATCTCCTCAGGATTAAAACTCATCAGCTGTCTTCGCCGTTCCAACGCTTCTTCTTCTGTAGAGGCTAGGGAAAAAATAAAACCTGTAAACATTTTGATGTCATCGGGATTTCTGCCAAAACGAGCAGCACTTTGTCGAAGCGCTTTCCTGTGTTCTCGAGCAGACTCTATATCATAAGGATTTGCATAGACACCAGAAGCGTACCTCCCCGCCAATTCTAAGCCTTCTTCTCCTCCGCCTGCTTGAAAAATAACGGGCTGACCTTGCTCAGAAGGGGGGATTGGTAAAGGACCACGAGATGCATAATGCTGCCCTTCAAGGTTGATAGGCTGAATTTTGTCCATGTCGGCAAATGTTCCGCCTTCTACATCTAACGTCCAAGCGTCTGATTCCCAACTCCCCCACAGCGCTTGAACAATTTGTACGGATTCATGAGCCATGGCATATCGTTCTTTGCGACTGGCAATCTGAGAACCAAAGTTTGCTGCAGCTGCTGGGTGAGATGTGGTGACGGCATTCCACCCTACTCTTCCATGACTTATCACATCTAGTGCTTTGAACTGACGTGCTACGTTATATGGATAATTAAATGTCGTTGAGAGGGTAGCAACAAGCCCAATATGTTTCGTTTCCCTGGCTACAGCCATTAGTGCTAACATAGGATCCATCGGGTGCATCGGAGACTGAAGACCTAAGTCATTGGATAATCCAGGAGTATCGGCGATGAAGATCATTTGAAATTTTCCTTTTTCAGCTATTTTACCCCGCTCCACATAACTATCCGTATTTATATAAGCTGCTGGGTCGGTACCAGGCATTCTCCAAGCGCTGAATTCGACTCCGTACCCAGAAACCATTTGTAGAGCTAGTTGCATTTCTTTTCTTTTATTCATGTATCTCTTCTCCTTTATTTAAAATAGGATTCAAGTAACCAAACGAACCTAAAGTAGATTATTCCAATCGCATTTTAGTAGAACGAAGAAAACTAAATAATATTTAGCTTGCTAAATAATTTACTAATGATTACCAAGCTAGTAAATAATCGATATAGAAGCACCTAATACTTAGCATGCTAAATATTAAACATAGAGAAAACTTAGAACAGGTTTCTCTCCATTCGCTTCATAAGTTCCCTTAATAATAAACGTTCTTCCGCTGAAATCGAATGCAATAATTTTTCTTGCTCCTGTTTCCATTTAAACTCAACCGGTTTCTCTAATTCTTTACCTTTGTCCGTTAGATAAATTCGCATAACCCTTGCATCTTCTTCATCGCGCTTACGGTAGATGAACCCATTTTGCTCTAGTGATTTAACCATATTAGTTACCGTAGGCGGCTCGCATTTTAAATGTTCACATAGTTGCATTTGTGTTATTCCATCACCTAACCACAAACGAGAGAGTAAATTATCCTGGCCTACGTAAAGATTAAGTTCTCTAAGACTTTCACTATAATTTCGACGCGTTTGAAACGAAATTTTATCTAACGACTGACGAATATCACAATCAACTTTATTGTTCATAGATAAGCCTCCGCTAATCATAATATATTTAGTAGGCTAACTATATCATGGTAAAATGCTGCTGTCTATTTATCTTAAGGGAACTACTCACATTATAATGGGCTGAATTCATTTAGATAGAAGGTCAATAGTATGAACCCAACAATAAGATAGTACCCTGGATTCACATCACCTGTTTCACACTGAAATGTTCAGATTCTGTTTATTACATTCGTTTCCCTACCAACTTGTTGTATTGAGTAATTTTGTTACATACACTACAATAAAGCTAATTCTCATTTTTTTAAAGAAGGCAATAAAAATTGCCTTAGTACATTTTTTTGTACTTAATAGCAAAAAGTAGGTGAAAAGATGGCTAGAATATGTACAGAAGGATTTGAAAAAGAATTTATAAAGGAACAAAGAGAAGTATACGGGATTGCCTATACCCAAAATATACTTTCCGGACGATGGAAATATCTCATTCTTTGGTTCTTAAAACCTACAGAACGTCGTTATAATCAAATTAAAACTTTTTTAGGGGATATTTCCCAAGGTTCTCTTACAAAACAACTTCGGGAATTAGAATCAGATGGTTTAATTAATCGGAAGGTTTTTCCAGAGGTACCTCCTCGTGTTGAATATTCATTAACCTCTAAAGGCGAAGAATTCATGCCGATTATCGATTTGATGGAAGAATTCGGGAAGAAATTTGGTGAGCAAGTAGACTAATCAATGTGTCTTCCCGAACGTCTACTCAGGAGAAAAACCAGTTTGGATCTGCACGAAGAGAGCTGTGCAGGGTTCACTAAATGCATATTTAAGACATGTAAATGAGCAATTCCTTCTATAGGAGGCTGCCGAAACATAAAAAGATTGCTTACACATCTAGCTTTGCTAGGTAGTATAGGCAATCTTTTTTTTAGAACATTCCTTGGATTTTGATGTTCCATTTAACATAAAATAGCATCCTCAACCGCCTTACATGATTTTTCGATAACCTTTACTACGAGGAGGATGGTTGAGCGTATGAGAGTTACTAATAAGATGATTGATAAACAACTGCGTATTAGAGGAAAACTCTATAACCTTTTAATAAAGAAATCCAATGAGGTCAAGTACATAAAATTCATACATACCATCAATAAACAAATGGAGAAACGGAAAGGAAAAGAAATTGAAGGATTACACTTTAATGAAGAGTGGATTACACGTGAGGATGGCACAAAATTGCGTATCTGTTATAAGCCGCTTAATGCAAAAAAGGATGTGCCTGGAGTCCTTTGGCTGCATGGTGGAGGTTATGCACAGGGGATGCCCGAATTGTTCGCAGACACTTACAAACGATTAATTGAAGCGAGTGATTGTGTAGTTATAGCCCCTGATTATCGTTTATCAATTGAAGCACCATGCAACAGAACTAGGCATCAGATCTAATCAGCTCATTGTCAGTGGGGAGAGTGCTGGAGGAGGATCGACCGCTGCCCTTTCTCTTTATGTCCGGGATAAAGGAGACATAAACATAGCTTTTCAAATGCCATTATATCCGATGATCGACGACCGAATGATCACAGAATCAGCTAAAGAAAATAACGCTCCAATTTGGAATTCCAAAACGAACAGATGGGCAATGAGTACGTTTGCTTCGGAGTAAGGTTGTACTGTTCAGCAATCAATGTTAATTTATCAACTTTTTCAGAATAGCGCCTGATTGTTGCAGATAGAATCGATAGGGAAAAAGGCAACTAGCTACTAACGCTAACTCGTTACTTAAATAAGGTTTCTACTTTTAATGCAACCTCTTTTGGTCTAACATCAATAGAAAATAGTCTTCCTACGTCTCCCTATCTCTAGTTTCATCCGAGTATTCCTCACCTGTTCCAGTACCGAAAGTTCCATCAATGATTTCTGCAGTAAAAAAGTATTGAATTCCATTAAAATTAACTTTAGCTATACATTCTTTAATATTACCTGCACTCCTAATTCCTCTAAAGCCCCCCTTTTAGCAGTTTGGTCAGGTGTTTCTCTTTCTTCTATTCCACCGCCTGGGAAAACATAATATATTGAACCTTCTCTAACCCTTTCGAGAAATTGAGTGTCACATTGGACTAGTCTAGCATTATGAGTATTAGACTGTTGACCTTGATATTTCTCTAATAAAACTTCATCTCTATGTATTACTATAGTTGCTGCTCCACTACAAATGACTTGATTATAGGTATTGGTCACATGGTCTAAAACCCCAACCTTACTATTAGGGCAATCTGATGTTGCTTTGGAATAAAGGTTGATTTAAATTATTCTTCAAACATTGATTTAGCAAATGAAAAGAACCCATTTTGAACAAAGATTGATCAAAACAGGTTCTGATTTATGGATATTCCTATTTATATTAACAAATAGTTTAATCATTTCGGCATTCGAAGTATATCTATTATGCTTTCACAACATGAATTGGTCTCCCTATACTTACCTCTGCAGCTTCCATTGTAATCTCACCTAAAGTTGGGTGAGCATGGATTGTTGATGCGATATCTTCTGCAGTCATACTCCCTTCGATCGCAAGACCCATTTCAGCGATCATATCAGATGCACCAGCACCTACGATTTGAGCACCGATTAATAAGCCATCTTCTTTACGTGCAACAAGTTTCACAAAACCTTCTGTTGCGTTTAAAGCTAATGCACGACCGTTTGCTGCGAATGAGGATTTCGCTGTTTTCACTTTAATACCTTCTGCTTTTGCTTGCTCTTCGTTGTAACCAACAGTTGCAAGTTCTGGATCTGTGAAGCATACAGCTGGGATTGCTAAGTAATCTACGATTGATTTTTCGCCTGCGATGGCTTCTGCTGCTACTTTACCTTCATAAGATGCTTTATGCGCAAGTTGCGGACCAGATACGATATCACCAATTGCATAGATGTTTGGTACTGAAGTACGGCATTGTTTGTCTACTTTTAGTAACCCGCGTTCTGCGAATTCGATGCCTACTGCTTCAAGACCCATTTCATCTGTATTTGGACGACGACCTACAGTTACTAATACATAGTTAGCTTCAATTGTTTTCTCTTCTCCGCCAGCTTCATACGTTACAACTACACCCTTATCATTTTCTTCTACGCCTTTAGCTGATGCGCCAACAACAACTTCTACGCCTTTTTTCTTTAAGCTTTTTTTCACAATTTGTGTCATTTGCTTTTCAAAACCAGCTAAGATGTCTTTGCCGCCTTCAATGATTGTTACTTGAGAACCTAAGTTAGCGTAAGCAGAACCTAGCTCAGTACCGATGTAACCACCACCGATGACAACTAATTTTTCAGGTACTTCTGATAAAGAAAGTGCACCAGTTGAGTTGATTACGCGTTCAGTGAATTTCAATGTTGGAATTTCAACCGGACGAGAACCTGTTGCAAGGATTGCATTTTTGAATGTGTAAGTTTGTACGTTGGCGCCGTCGATGACACGTACAGTATTTGCATCTACGAAGTATGCTTCACCGTTCACAATATCGATTTTGTTGCCTATTAATAGACGTTCAACACCGTCTACTAATTTAGAAACTACGCCTTTTTTGAATCGTTGCACTTTTGTCCAGTTAATATTTACATCTTGTGCAACAACACCCATATCATCTGAATGCTTTGCTTGCTCAAAACGGTGACCTACTGAAATCATCACTTTTGACGGGATGCAACCGACATTTGAGCAAACTCCTCCTAAATACTCTCTCTCTACAATCGTTACGTTTTGCCCCATTTTAGCAGCGCGAATAGCCGCCACATATCCTCCTGGACCTGCACCAATCACAAGCGTATCACTATACTTCATCTACTACATCCTCCTTATTGCTTGCTATAAAATGAAAAACGTTATCCCAAAAATAGTTATCTTTTATACAATTGTGATGACCTTTTGTTTCAACTTTAATTACTTGTTTAAAGTTGCTATCATTTAATAGGACATCCACATTTGAAATCGGCACTTTTTGATCCTGAATAGAGTGTATAGCAAGAGCTGGAGACTGTTGGTTTTTCAATATTTTTTCTAGATACCATTCTCTTCTAGCTTTTGAAAAAACACCTCCTCGTAATAAAAACCAACTGATCAATAGCCAGCCAAATGGAATATAAGGTAGTGTGACGTTTCCAGCCATTGATTTGCTAATATTTTTTAATGATGTAGGCATTGAATCGGTAATAAGCGCTTTTATTCTCGAATCAGTGGCATTCACAATACTTGCAGCTGTCCCTCCCATTGAATGCCCTAAAACATAGATTGCTTTACTATTAATATCTGGCCTCTCCCCCACATAATCAATCATGGATGTGATACTTTGGACAAACGATTCAATACTCACTTGTTTTTGTATTGAATCACTTTGCCCATGACCAAGAACATCCACAATTATGACGTCATAACCGCTAGCTAATAGAGGATCGACATAACGTAACATGTCTGATTTATTAGAGCTCCATCCGTGTACCAGTAGAAAGCAACCTCTTGCTCTCTCACTTTTAATAAGCCATCCTCGAATTGTCCCAATACCAAGCTCAATTTCAATGTTTTCATAAGTAGAATTCGGATATTTTTTATCCTCTTTCAGTTTCGGTGTGAAAATATGACGAATGATATAGCTCCTCAAAAATAAAATAATTACTACGAAAGCAATGAATAATAAAAATTTCATAATAACCCCCCTCCAAAAAGGTACCAAACAGTCCCTTTTTAATTATAAAAAAGGCGGCTTTATTGCCGCTCAGTAGCAATCATTGAAATATATTGCCTCAAATTATTTATTATGATCTTCGTTAATTGCCCATCTTTCTTTAATCGGTCTAATACGAGTCCACCTTCAAGTGTTGACACAATATATATCGCAGTGTCGTATGGCTGTAATGACTGCTTCAACTCCTGATGCCTAATACCATCCTCTATAATTTTCACCATCCATTTTATCAACATATCCATTGCTTCATTAATCGATGGCAGTAACTCACTCATTTCTAAATCATCCATTTCTATGGCTGCGTTAAAAATAGGACACCCACCTACTATCGGTTCTCCTTCACTTAATTGTAAAAAGGCCTCCACAAATGCGATTAATTTGTCCGTTGCATTCTCGTGTTGTGAAACACTCGTCATTAAATGATTTTGCATAATTTCGGTAGAAAAATGAAAAGACTCGACCATCAGCTGTTCTTTATCCTTAAAGTGTCGATATATCCCCCCCTTTTGAATATTCGTTTCCTGAATAATGTCACTCATCGTTGTTGTCATGTAACCTTTTTTGTTAAAAATCGTAGCAGATTTTCGAATAATATTACGCCTTGTTAATTCACCTTTTTTCATTTATACCCCCCCTAAAGATACCAATCGGTCTCTTTTAATATATAGGAAATCAGATACTAATTCAAGAACTTTACAACAAAAACTAAATACACAGCTGTATCGAGACCGACGAGTCTGCATTACAAATAATGTAGAATACTGCTTAATATCAGGTGGATATATCCATTACAGGATAATCAACGATTTTACTTTATTGAGTTTAAAGAACGCACAAATCTGTAATTTTGAGATAAAGTTTGATCAAAAATACCTTGCAAACTCATATTTTACGATAAAAAAATGAACCCATTTGAAAAAAGATTATCAAAATGGATTCTTCTCCAGCAGATTTAAGTTTCGTTGTTATAAAAAAGCTTGATCATTTTCTACCTACGTTGTTCCGCAATCGCGCCTGATCGGAAGACCGTTATTGAAGTAAAGCTAACCCTTTACTTTAAGTGAAAAACTTCACAAGGAATGTATAGACACTGGAATACTTCGTTAGTTTAATATGTTATTTCTCCTGATTCAATAAGGATTAAACCTCTATTTTTTTTGCTTACGATATATGTAATGTACTCTTTTTGAAGTTTTAGTAGCAAAGACCATTAAGATAGAAGTATAAATTGTAGTTAACACTAATCCAACTATCGCACTATAATACATTACATTTAATTTTTGAATAAACTTAAATTTCAAATTAACCACCTCAATATCATTATCTCCATTTAATCAACTTTATATTTATGAAATTTTTCTTTCATTAACCCTCCTCGTTAGTTCAATAAAAATTGTATCACCTTATTGTAGGATTCTCCCCAATACTTTAAGTGAAAATATTCACAAACTTTCACATTTTCTATTATCAATTTAACATAAATTTCCAATTCATTTTCAAAATATTAGGAACTACTCTTCAACAAACTGGCCCTAACACAAAGAAAGGGCGCAATTCTTATTACAGATTTGCGCCTGATTGTGGAATACCAAAGAGTTTCTATTAGCTGGTATGGAATATATACAATGTGTTTTTAACCCAATTCACTTTTTTTCTCTGCGTAGATACTAACCTAAAATAAAAAATAAAATTACACATATTAAAGTCGTTGTTGACCACGATAATCTTGGAACGAATAGTTGAAGGAAAAAGTAAAGACAGGTACAAAGTAAAGGGACATCATCACTAGGAACGTCTCACAATATTCCCATAATCACGGTATGTCAGAATCATCGAGCTATACGGGAACCGGTTCACCTATAGCTAAATTAATGTTATATAATCAGGTAACTAAAAATAGCACCTTTCAAACAGCTTGAAACTGCTTGAAAGGTGCATTTCGCATTTCAATTTCTTACCTTTTGAAATTATTAATTCATTTTTAAAACAGGTTTAATAACTGAACCATTCTCTGATTCTTCAAAGGCCTTATTTATTTGTTCAAAATCATAAAATTTTACTATTCGGTCAAATGGAAATTGTCCCTTTTTATAGTAAGAAATCAATTCTGGAATAAATTTTTGTGGAATTGCATCACCTTGACTGGTTCCTACAAAACTGTTACCTCCTAGTGCTAAGATTTCCAAAGGTATATTAATACTATAATCAGTAACGACAGTAGCTAGTTTTCCAAAAGTATCTAATGACAGGATTGCTTGTTCGATTACCATATCTACTCCAGTAGTATCAAGAACATGCTGCACTCCTGTCCTAGTAATTTCTTTGATTTTTTCTGCAACATCTGCATCCTTGCCACTATTTATAGTAGCTGTCGCACCCAACTCTTCAGCAAGTTCTAAGCGATTATCATGGAGATCAATTGCAATAATATTTTCGCAACCTGCAATTTTAGCAGCCATAATCGCACTTAATCCAACGGCCCCGACTCCAAATACCGCAATCGAACTACCTGCTTCAGGTTTTAGCACATTTAAAACAGTACTAGCTCCTGTTTGTAATCCACAACCTAGGGGAGCCGCCAAAGCTAAGTCCATATCCTTATCAATTTTTACAACATTTCTTTCGTTAACAAGTGAGTATGTTGCAAATGAAGATTGTCCAAAGAATCTGGAAACCAATTTATTGGTATCTTGATCTATATGACTATTTAAATTAAGTTCAGCATAATTCCTGCAATGTGCAGGGTGATTAGCTAAACAATTATCACATTTTCCGCAACTTGCAAATGAGACAACCACATGGTCTCCTTTTTGCAATTCAGTAACTTCAGATCCTATCTCTTCAACAATTCCAGCGCCTTCATGACCAAGAACTGCGGGTGGATTGACCATACCTGTGTCTCTCCCTGAAACATCAGTATGACAAATCCCGGACGCTGTTACTTTTATTAAAACATCTTTCGAACCAAGTTCAGGCAATTCAATGTCAGTGATTTCAAAAGGTTGCCCCGTTTTTGGGGTAACTGCAGCTTTTATTTTCATAATTCTATTCTCTCCTTATATAAAGTTTGTATCTGCCTTCAAAGGGCAACTCATTCGTGGGAATGTCGAAGATAGTCTATCTTGGTTCCTCTTTCTGCAATATCACGAGTAGAACTTCTCTCTAACTACTTTTCCCCATCCGTATAAAAATAAACTTTCAATTCAAATAAGGTTAAATCAATAAAAGCGACACTAATTCCTCCGACAATCGTTTGTCTCATTAAAGATGTTACTCCGCAATCTGGCCCTATACACAAAGAAAAGGCGCAATTCTTATTACAGAATTGCGCCTGTTTGTTGAAGAAATAATCGTAGGAATTAGGTACTAAAAGGCAGCTTGCTTATTAAACTAACGCTCACCCGATAGTTGAATAAGCTTGAGTTATTAAACTTTTCCTAAAAACTTTTGAACTTCTTTTGGTGATTTTAAAATGATAATTTGTTTATCTTTAGACAATTGTTCCAGTCTTTTTAATATTTCTGGTCTTTTAGTTTTTGGATAATTCCATATCCATTTTAAAAAATTCAAATCAAATCTTTCTTCACAACCTTCTCCCATATCTGGTCTTGTTTTATTTCGGTACTGCATCATTCTTTTGAAAGCACGGTAGATACAAAGTGTTCTATGAATATCAAGGAGGATTATAGTGTCTGCTGCATTAAGTCTTATATCTATTGTGCCACCATAGTTTCCATCAATAAGCCAATCTTCGTTCCTCACTAACTCATTTTGAACTTTTCTTTGTTCATCCTTTGGAACACCTACCCAATTAGGTTTCCAAAATAAAGCATCTAGGTGGTAAACCTTTATTTTTAACTTTCCCCCTAATTGCCTTGCCAGTGTGGATTTCCCTGAACCACCTGAACCAAAGGAAAGGTGGTGATCTCTAAACGAGGAAGGTCCCGCCTACGGCGCTTTCTTTACTTAGCAACATTAAGCTATTATGTATGGTATCATTCATAATATATTTAGAATGAGGAGGTAAATTTTTATGATTAGTAAAAAGTTATTATTTCTCATTATGTTAATACTTGCTTTGCATTTATTAGTTGCATGTACTAGTGACCAAAGCAACTCTATTACCGAATCAAACAATTCGGAATCAAAAGTTTATAATCCAGTATTAGAAGAAGAACAATACAATGGTCAAAATTTAGAATTTGGTGTTATTGGGGAAGAACCTGATATAAGAGAAGAACAAGTAAATTTTGTATCCATAAGCTTTGAGGAGTTAAAAAATATAAAATCCCGAAACTTCGATGGGGTATTTATTATGGAGAGTTATTTACCAAAAGCAGCAGACGAGGAATTCAGAAAAATATATGAGGAAATAACGGTTCCGACTTTTTTTGTGGGCTCCAAAGCAAAAGCAGTTCCATTTATGAATCTTAATAATCAAATATCTTATGAAGAAAATATAGACAGGATTAATGATAGTGGGACTTATATTTCAGGCCTTTGGTATCCAGAATCAGAAACTATCACTTTTGAATTCAAGTATCCAATTGAAGATAGCCAATTTAACAGAAGTAGGGTTGAAGAAATTTATTCTGCGGTATTTAAAACAGTTGAATCAGAAGTTAGACAATAATTCCTAATAATTCATGGTGGAGTGTAAATAACCGCGGTAGCATAAGGAAAATACGGATTTACTACAAAGTAGATATCAATATAAAAAAACTGATGGATAAGTATTAAAAAGATGGAAAAAGACTAAAAAACCATAATGTATCGTAAACTTAGACCAGTCCCAATGAAAAGTAACGGATGATTATTAAAACTATTTACAAAATCATTAATCATCATAAACTCAACATCCTACTTTAAGGTACTTGCAAACATTACTTTTCTATAAATTCTGTAAAATATCAAAATCCATTAAAAACAATTTACTACATTTATATCTCTATACCATAATCTAGCCTAATACAACAAAGAAAGGGCGCAATCCTTATTACAGAATTGCGCCTGATTGTTGCATATATGATCGATAGGAATTAGGTACTAAAGGGCAGGCAAGTAGCTTCTTGCACTAACGCACCCTTCGTATTATAAGGTTAGCCAGAATTTACTGGTTAACCTTATTTTTTTTTTAGGTATTATCATTACAGTAGCCGGGGCAGAACGTCCGCACCCGTGGGGCATTGACCCCATAAAGTAAACAGTTCGCCCCCTACTTGTATAAACATGTTTGAGGCTGGTTGGGACCTAGATCTCGTATAACAAGAGAAGCATTGATAATACAAGAAGGATTAGGGGTACCGGCAAATATTTTATTTGGGAGGAGATATTCTATGAATCGAGTCATAGGTCTGGATGTATGAAAAGGAGAAAGCCAGTTCCAAGCGTTCTTAGAAAAAGGAAAGCCTTATCGTAAGAGCTTTAGTATTGCACACGACGTTAACGGTCTTTAGTCATTAATTGAATTATTTAGAGAAGTTGAGAATCAAACAGGTCAAAAACCGCCCATTGTGCTTGAAGCTACAGGTCATTATCACATACCTGTCGTTCAACATCTAGAACAGTTTCAGTATTTGTTGATTATCGTAAATCCATTGATAGCTTATAAGGAGCGTGGGATCCAGTTACTAAACCTACGCTAACAAGATAACATGACATGACAACGTAACTGGAATGTATGTGCAAACAAAGATTCAATTCCAAGCAGTGCTTGATCAAATGTTTCCTCAATACAGAGGTGTGTTTGGTGTTTTATATTCCGTGGTATCATTGCTTACTCTTAAAGAGTTTACATCATCCAAAGATATATTAATTACTGATTAAGGTCACTTAACTAACAAGATTGCAGAATACTGTACAAGTCGTGCCGAAAAGTGGGCAATAGAAAAAGCTATGAAACTTAAAGATGCAGTAGCACGAATCATTTACAAGGACACTATCAAAGTCACATTCTAAGCCTTGGTATGTATATTTACTTGCTTCTTCAATATAAAGAGCATCTATCAAAGCTAAAGGCAGAAATAGACGCTCTATCAAAAGAAAATGAAGAATTTAATATTATCAAATCTATCCCTGGAATCGGAGAAAAATCGCTGCAACGGTTATCTCTGAGTTTAGTGAGATAGACCGATTTAGTCACCCTAAGAAGCTTGTAGCTTTTGCTGGACCAGATCCAAGTGTCTTTGAATCTGGTAAATTCTCAGCCACCAAAAATCGTATAACCAAAAGAGGCTCCAGCAGGCTTAGACATGCGTTATATACAGCAGTACGTTGCGCTATTCGTGACGCTAGCAAAGTCAAAACGAGTGATGAAATCATCCCTCGAAATAAGAAATTACGTGAGTTCTTTGATAAAAATCCAGAAAACATTCCAAGATAAGCCTAAAAACTATATCTAACTAAATAATACAAAGCCTTCCACTGAAAGAAAGCGGAAGGTTATTTGGCATGCGTAAATTATTAAAAACACTCAAAATCACCTTCTAGACTTATCTTTTTTTATTTTGTTTGTGCTATTGATTGCTATGACTTGGACCTAATATATATTCCAAACGTTTTACCTTAAATATTTTATGTCCACCATCTACATATCAAGATTAGCGACAAATCCTAGCGCTAGCATCTTTTAAAGAAAATGGATTATTTTAATTCTATTGGACCCAGTTCCTCGATTTCAAGGAATTCTTTGACGTATACTCGCCCATGTGCAGGATATATTTTCTTTAATTATCTTCAATAAACTCATCTACATTTTCTTGATTGACTAACTGAAACGGAATCATCACTGTCTCTACTTCTTCTTTATTCGCTGCTTTTACAGCGAGTTGAACACTAGTAGTTGCTTGACCTTTCGCATCTTGGAAGACGGTTACATCAAGTTTTCCAGACTTCATCAAATCTAATGCATCTGGTGTGGCATCAATTCCTGCAACCGTAATTTCATCTAATTTCCCAGCTGCTTCAATCGCAAGTAATGCACCAATGGCCATTTCATCGTTGTTCGCAACCACAGCGTCAATTTGCTGACCGGCTTGGAGCCAGTTTTCCATCAGATTCATCCCTTCATTTCGAGACCATTCTGCCGTGCTTTGTAGCACTACTTCCATGTCTGGATGCTCATCAAGAATTTGCATGTTTCCTTCGGTTCTTTTAATTTGCGCTTCATGTCCTAACGTTCCATCTATAATCGCAACGTTCCCATTTCCTTCTAACTGCTTCGCCACTTCTTCCATTTGCATCAAACCGGCTTCAAGAGAAGAGGAACCAACAAAGGCTGTTGCTTGATCGACTTCCTCAAATGTCTGATTCACGACAATAATAGGGATCTCTACTTCATTAACTCTATTTAAAATATCAGGTGCTGCCACTGTATCTACTGGCATAAAAATAATTGCATCAACATTTCGAGTAATAAAGTTTTCGACTTGATTCATTTGTTTCGAACTGTCATCTTGGGCATCAGAAAAAACAAATTCAAAGTCTGGGTGATTTGCTGCTTCTTTATTCATGGCATCATAGATAAATGTACGGAACGTATCACTAACACTTGAAAGAGAAACGCCTATGACCTTTTTGTCTCCGCTAGAACTTTCTGCTTCTGATGATGTCCCTTCTCCTTCACCACAAGCAGCGAGCATAAATACCATTACCAAACTTAGAATCAATGAAAATACATTTTTGTTTACCATCATAATACCCCCTAAATTAATTTTTATTACTTGTAATGTGTGACTACCGATCTAAAACTATCTTAAGTGATCACCTCCTTTCAATGGATTGCTTAATTACAGTAAAATCTACATATACTTGCTATGTATGCGCTACCAAATTAAATTAACTGAATTTTGTGAAACCATAATAAATTGAAATATATTAGAAATTGTTCTCAATTTGTAATGTTCGTTAAATCAACTAAAGTCTCCTTAACTTCTATACTGCGTTTAATTGAACCAAGATAAATACCGAGACACAAGGGCACTTACAAAAATTTAGATTGTATCTCGGTATTTCAAAACGTTATTTCTTTGATAGCGATACGTTTCGTTCACTTGCTGTTCCTCTAATTATCAGTTCTGGTGACATTACAATACGTTGTTTCAATTTCTTAGGATCCTTAATTTCTTCAACTAATAGTTCAACTACCTTCTCTCCCATTTCTTTTATTGGTTGTGAAATAGTAGTTAACTCAGGATGGCACATATTAGCAAGGATTGAATTGTCAAATCCAACAATGGATATGTCATTTGGAATATCTAATTCTAATTCACGTGCCCCTTTCATTGCTCCGATTGCCAAAGGCTCCGTTGACGCAAAAATAGCTGTGGGAGGGTGTGGTAATCCCAATAATTCAACTGTTAAATCTTTAGCATCAGTAAACGTCGTATTATTAAGTGAAACTAACCCCTCGTCATACTTAATCCCAGCTTCTTCAAGAGCTTGTTTGTAGCCATCAAGTCTAGCTATCGTGACCGGAAAATAGATATCCTCAGTGACCATGGCAATGGTTCGATGTCCAAGTTCGATTAGATAAGAAGTTGCTTCATATGCGCCCAAAAAGTCATTTACTACGACTGTATTCACATCAAATGAGGGCACTTCCCTAGAAAGTAAAGCGACAGGGATATCATTATTTAATAATGTCTTTAGAGCTTCCGTATTTTTTAATCCCGTCGCAACAATAATTCCATCAATGTATTTCTGCTTTAAAATGGAGACATATTCCATTTCCTTTTCTAAATTATTATCAGTGCTGCAAATCATTAAACTAAACCCATGTTTTCTCCCGTAATCCTCTATCGTTCTGGCGATTTCCGCCATAAACGGATCCGCTATATTTGGTATGAGTAAGCCTATCGTTTGAATTCTTTTCTTAACCGAAGCTGCTACACTAGGTTGATAATTTAATCTTTGCATCGTCTCTTCAACCTTTTTTCTTGTTTTCACTCCAATACTCCCAGTTTTATTAAGCACTTTTGATACCGTTGAAATCGCAACACCTGCCTCTTTAGCAACATCGTATATGGTGGCGTTTTTCATTTCCATTCCTCCTTTCCCTTTGGAACCTATTCATAAATTTTAATCTTTTTTACTGCAGATTAAAATTACCAGATTTGAGCAATATTTAGAGCGGGTACTAATGAACACAAATCACTCTTGAGAAAGAAGATTAATGCAGTTACTAGTGAACCATTTAGCAGGATTCTCTTTTATCCAAGAAGAAACAATGAAACTTGCACCGATAAGACCAATTTTGTTTTCTCTCACCTGTTTCTCCTTTTAATGTTTCAAAATCCTCAAAAGTGTTAACGTTTACAAAATCATAATCACTCCCTTAAGGAAAGAACTTTCCTTTAATTTCAACTTAACACCATGATCACAATCCTGTCAATAACAAATTAATTCTTGTTAGGAATATTCAAACAAAACAAAATAAGGACTATTCTTCACGAAAGGTAAGGAAAATGCTGATCCAATCTAATAATTGTTAATCAATCCCCATCACCTTAACATTAGCGATAGGAAAGAGAAAGACCTTTCCAAAATAACAAAAAAATTACAGTTTTTTTGTTCAGTTTGACGCAAACGATTACAAATCAATCTTTTTATGACGCACACCAGCAACTGGTTCATCAGATTGCCAATGTTTTTCAATTTCCTCAAGCGATTTCCCTTTTGTTTCTGGTACCCATTTCCAAACAAATACAAAAGAAAGAATACACATCAAACCATAAAAGCTATACGTCATCACACTGCTAAGTTCCAATAATGAAGGGAATGTTGATGAGATAAGTAAATTACAGCTCCAGTTCGCAACAACGGTTATAGCCATAACTTGACCCCTGATTCTATTAGGGAAAAGTTCAGAAGCTAGCACCCACACCAGTGGGCCAAACGATAAATTATAGAAGGCTGCGTAAAGTAAAATGAACAGCAATGCACTGATACCCATTGTCTCCTGAGCTGACAAGGCAGCTATCCCAAACATTCCAACTGCCATACCAATCGAACCTATTAAAAGCAGGGGTTTTCTTCCCCACTTATCTACAAGTGTAAGAGCTATAAAAACAAAGACAAGGTTCACTACTCCAAGTAATACCGTTTGCATCATGGAATCAACTGCACTCGCTCCCATATTTGCAAATATACGCGGGGCGTAATACAAAATAACATTAATCCCTATTAACTGTTGGGCTGCAGCTAATAAAACCCCAATAATCACGACCTTCTTTCCATATGAAAAAATCTTTCCTTTAGGAACATTTAAAGATCGTTTGACATCATCGTAAATTTCTTGTGCAACTTTTTTCGAACCATTAATTTTCACTAAGGTTTCCATTGCCTCGTCATCTCTATTTCTCGAGATTAAATAACGAGGTGTTTCAGGCACTAAAAAGAGCAGGAGAAAGAATACCAATGCTGGAATTGCTTCGGAAGCGAACATGTATCTCCAGCCAAGATCGTGGATCCAGCTAGTACTTTGACCAGCTACAATTCGCCAGTTTACAAAGTAAACAACTAATGTACCAAAAATAATTGCTAGATTATTTAATGTTACTAATCTCCCTCTAATATTTGCAGGAGACGTTTCACTAATATATAACGGTCCTAATCCCGAAGCCAGTCCAACACCTATCCCTCCCAATATTCTATAGATGTTAAACATAACGAATATGCCCAGTGTCGGCTCATCCTTTGTGAAAAAGAGGAATTCCGGATACGCTGATAGCAATGCCGAAATAAAAAACAATCCAGCGGCAACCATCAGAGAATTCCTACGGCCAATACGATTCGAAAGAATCCCACTAATTAATCCACCGATAATACAACCAATCAAAGCACTGGAGACTGTTAACCCATGGAATAACGTACTTAAACCAAGCACATCTATAAAATAGACTTGTAACGACTGCTCTGCACCAGATATAACAGCCGTATCGTACCCAAACAATAGACCACCCAATGCCGCAATGACGGTTAAATAGATAATATACTTCAAATTTCGCTTCAACGTACTCCACTCCTTCTTTTGATACTGTAATAAGATATAGTCAACATTCCGTATATTGGAAGTTGTATTACAGTTTCAATGACATCCCCGACCTTAACGTCAATCATAGACGTTGAGGTCGAGCATGCCAGCGCTTTCATTTTTTTAAAAGGTGGCAATGATCAACAAAAACGTTTCTATATCTCTACCTTATAGCAGCTTCCCATACTTTTAGTTGTTTCAGGGAATTTCTATAGTGACTAACAATTTCGTCTAGATAGTTTGCATGTTTCACAGGTGTAAATGGATTAGGCCCTTCCACCACCATTTCCATAATAATGGGTCCTACATAACCAATTTCATCCAAAGTCTTGATATGACCTTCTAAATCAGCATGACCATCACCGATCCCTTGTCTATTTGAATCAGCAACATGGTAGACCCCTAACTTATCTCCAGCATCCTTAAGAGCCTGAATAGGACAAGTTTCCTCAATATTCATGTGGTACGCATCTAATAGAACTTTAAGGTTATCACTTTCAACTTCATTTATTAACGTTAACGCTTCTTTGCCTGTTACAATTTGGTGATTTTCATAACGATTTAATACTTCAAACACAAGTTCCATGCCATGTTCTTCCGCTTTCTTTAGTACCTCCTGCGTACTAAGCACAAGCAATTCCCAGTCTTTCGTTAGATCTCCACATCCCTGAGTCTTCCCAACATTGCCATGCAAACACATTCGCTTCGCACCGAGCTGATCTGCCCAACTTACTAAATCTAAGAAGTATTGAACGGCACTTGAGCGAACTGTCTCATCCGCACTTGAAATATCTACATTATCAGGAGTGATAGACAACACTTTTAAGTCATACTTTTTTAATACTCCTGCCAACTCTCCAGGGTCCTGTGACAGATCCCCTTGAACTTCAACTCCATCAACACCAATCTCCATGGCGAGCTTACATTTATCTTCAAAATCAATATCCCCAAACGTCCATAAGCAAAGACCATAATCTCTATGCATTTCACATCCCCCTCCATTGTGTTTGTAGTGAACTACAGGATTTTTTTGAACTATTTAACTAATACGAGACTATCTAGTTTAATTGGACTGTTCGTTTTCACAGACTCAATACTAGCTAATGCAATTTTAAGCGCCCAACGTGCATCTCTAGCCGTCGCATATGCTGGTTTATTAAGAATAATGCAATCTGTAAAGCTTCTTAATTCTTCCACATAAGCATCAAACAATAACTCTTGGTCATAACGAGATGTATCGAAACTTACACCATGGTGATTATACCTCGTCAAACTTGATTCACGGATTCCACCTACAGTCAGCATGCCTTTTGATCCAAACACTTCCGCTCGAACATCATACCCGTAAACTGCTTGAAAGTTTGCATCCGCTGTTGCGATTGCCCCATTATCAAACTTGATTGTTACAGATGCCGTATCTAAAAATCCACTCTCTTTTAAATCTCGTCGAATCAATGCATCAGCAACCGCATATACCTCAACTGGTTTTGCACCCGGATTTAAATACATTAGTGTATCGAAGTCATGAATTAACGTTTCAAGGAAAATGGTCCATTTAGGAATTGCTTCCGCTCTATTTAACTTTGGATCTCTAGTCGTCGATTTCATTAATTGCGGTGTTCCAATGTTCCCTGCTTTAATATCTATATGAGCGGATTTAAAGCCTTTTTCAAATCTACGATTAAAGCCAACTTGAACTAACACACCACTTTCCTCTGCTGCATGAACTACCTCATTCGCTTCTTCTAAAGTAACTGCCATAGGTTTCTCGCAGAATACCGCTTTCCCTTGTTTAATAGCTGCAAGTACATTGCTTGCATGTGTACGAGCTGGAGAAACAATCACAACTGCTTGAATTTCTGGGTCTTGAATTAAATCATCAGGGTTTGTATAGGATTTAGCTTCTCCCCCAAAATGCTCTACTAATTTATCAGCCGAACCTGGAACAGGATCTGCAACCGCATACAATTTAGCTTGAGGTAATCGATGCGCAATCGTCTCCCCATGAAAAGCTCCCATCCTTCCTGCACCGATCAAACCAATATTTATTCTATCCATAAACATACCTCCACAATTTTAATATATCTTCACAAACTTTAGGAAAGGTCTTTCCTTATTTATGATCTTAACTGATCTAATTATTTTAGTCAAACTGTTTTTTGAATTTTCTTTTTAATCTCCTCCACGTAATAACACTTTATTTTTGTTATAACACCAGATTTTATAAGGAAATTCACCAAGAGAGGTTTGGTGAATTTCATTTCTTACTGTTCTTTAAAAATATTTTTTAAAGAAAGACCTTTCCTAAAATCATTTGACAACGGATAGGTTTTGAACTTTTTCTACTAAATCAAGCA
>NZ_JBIMEV010000056.1:0-28689 GCF_051262595.1 Salipaludibacillus sp. CF4.18 | reverse complement strand
TTTATACTTATGATAACTGACTTATAGGAAATAACAAAATATTTATACGGACAGATTTTAAACCCTAATTTTAAAAATTAAAAAAGTCCTAAATCCTTGTCAAAGCTTTTAAATAAATGATATTCACCAGATATAACCTTTATACGGTAATGCCTCATCAATTAATTAATATTTGTTGATTTACTGTATAAAGCGTTTCCCTTTGGTAACTGTTTATACCACCTCACACTAAGTTCACTCTATAGTGGCCAGTGAAAACCTAGTTAATAATACTATGCGTAAAAGTATTAGCATTTACAAATAGCTGTAAGGCAAACAGCTGTTATTTAAAAGACTATTAAATCACAAGCAATAAAACTTCGGTAGATTCAAATATGATATCCTAAAGAGGTTCAGGTATTTAGAATCTAATAACTACTTCACCTAACTACGGTTTTATCAATTTTAACTCTTTATACAGCAGCATATATAATTGAACAAAGAGTACCATCCCTTCGATTGTACTTTTGCCTACAAGTCCTTACAATTCATATGAAAGTCTAATTATTTGTGTTCCATCTTCGGATTTAAACTTACCATCTATATATTCTTCAAAAGATTCTAATCCTAAAAGGTTACTATTCCATCTTTATCCTGTAACTCAATTTCTAATGGCTTCCACGAAACAAATAAGAATTGAACATTAACCTTTCCAGCAATTCCTATATATTTTTTTAGTGGCTCTGGTTCAGAAATCACTAAATCATATCTCCTTCTACATTTTGGATAATAGCCCTTCTTCCGAAACATCTTATCATAGTCTGATACAATTCCACTTGAGTTCAAAGAGTCAGCAATGAATTTAGCTTCAATTAAGAATAGCACATTTGTTTCTTCACAATAAAACATCAAATCAAAGTCGCCATAGTCTGTCTCTTCTGGAACTGTTGCTATTGGCACTTAATCAAAGCTTGTCCATCATATCTATGATTTCATTTGCTACATTCGCATTGTGTGCCTCTTGACGTTCTTTCTGGATTTTATTGGAGTACACATTATCCACCTCAATATAATTATCTGCTCATTATTTTTAACATTTATTTGGTTCTAAAAAATGTTATCAATAGTCTCAATATTTTTAAAAAGTTTTTTACTAACATTACTTTTTTTCACAAAAATCCACTTACTTCAAAAATTTGGAATCATATAAATAAAAAAACCTATTTATTTAGACCTACAATTACAACCTCACCATGTTTTTCCTTAGTCTTCAATACTTCCATTTCCATTTTACCAATACTCTCATTTTCAATGGCGATACATAACAGTTCCTTCGCTCTGCTCATACCAACATATGTCATCTTCAAACTTTTAAATTCATCAATATTGGGTTGTTTTTTAGTTCTATTAAGAATAAATTTTAGTATCCTTTTAATATCGTTAACTTTATAAAAAGTTTCTAAATATAAAGTTGCCTTATGAGTTTCACCTTTAACACCATGAATGGTATCTACTATAACAGTAGTACCTACTTTCGAATATCTATTATTATTATTTTGTTCAACTAACCCTTCCGGTAAATAAAATAATGAATTAAAATGGTTTTCATCAAAGTTCTCATTTTTTATAAATAATTCTAGTACTTCCTTTAAATACTCCTTTATATCATCATACACCTTTTGATCATTAGAAAAGATGGCTTTCGACCATAAGTATGTTTGTTTTCTTAATTTTTGGTAATATTCGTTTTTCTCTTCCTCAAGAGTTTTCTCGAAACTCCTCCAGTAACTTTCTTCAAATTCTATACCTACATATTTCAAATAGTTTACGCAAAATTCCAATATACTCTTGTACACATTTCCTACTGTTTGTTTTCTTTTAATATTCTTATTTAGACATATATGAAAGTTATATCTATCTAATTGATAAGCTACTTTTCTATATGATAAAAATCCTGGAAAGTAAGATTGAATTGTTGTTCGATCAGGATTGTCATGATAACTTACCCATCCAACTGCTTTAAAAGGATGTTTATCATCACTCAATTTAAACTTCTGAATTAGTTCAATAAACTGTTCTTTCACTTCTAGGATTCTGCTTTTATCGTATATTATGATATGTGGTGGGATATCGTCTTCACAGTCATTTTTACCTAATAGGTTCTGACCACCTTTTTCAATCCGAAGTGGATTAATAAAATTTGCAATTGATTGACTATACCTCATACTCTTTGAAATTTCATAATTTTTGAGTTCTATAAAATTTTGAGGTTGGTCTATGTGAATGCTTTCATATATCGCTTGGTTAGGGTCACCAAAACGTTGTATTATTGTCTCACTGCTTGCAAAGAGGTAATTAAATATTTCATTCTGGATAAAACTGTTATCTTGAGTCTCATCAACAAAAAGATATTTAAACCGCTTTGCAAAGAAACTTTTTATACTAGGATGTTTATTAATACATAATTGGGCTAGCAAATATGTATCTCTGTATCTTAAATATCCTTGAGCAACCAAATTTTCATAGAATAGTTCAAACAACTCTTTATAGAGACCCTTTTCTGGATTTTTCACAATAATCCTACCACTTTTCTTAAATACTATTCTATCTCCCTCTAAGTCCATATAAATACTACACAGAAAATCTGTTTTAAGTTGCCTTAGTACTTGTGAGGGTGGTTTTTTCTCAAATTGCCTTATTACTTGTCCAAAAATGTATTTATCTAACTTTCCCCAAGGAGTAATCTTCCTTATTAATTGATAATTAAATATATCATCATTAATCATTACTCTATTAATTCTAAAAGTCTCTTTATAATAAGGGAGAGCAAGATATTTATTTATAAAAGAATGAATAGTGCCAAAGAAATTTGGATAATTAAACAAAATATCACTTTTATATCCCAATTTATCTATTATTTCTTTAATCGCTACATTAGTATGGGTTAATACTACTATTCCCTTTTCATCAATAAATGGCATTTTTTCTGACAAAATACATAACTTTGCTAGTAAAATAGTTGTTTTTCCGCTACCTGGGCAAGCAATAACATCTATAGACTCACCCATACAACTTATAATTGGTACTTTTTCATCTGCATCAAATTTCTTTCCATCTTCTAGAAGAATCTTTTCAGCTACTTCTATATCTACAGCAGTAATGTTAGTTTCAATCACTTAAACCCTCCTCACTACAGACATGCTTAATTGAATCTATTAAATATTTAATATGTTGATCCGATTCTAATATTGGTCTAACGGTTTCTTCATTCATTTTTAATAAACTTCCTAAGTATTGTGCAGCAACTGCTTTAGATGCTCTATTCTTATACAAATCTTCATATATCCAATATGCGGTTTCTTCATCACTTCTACCAGTAGCGTAATCCTCAATCTCCTTTTTGGCCTCAATTAACTCACTATGGAGATCTAAGTTATCAATTATATCTTCATTAGATTTTATTTTTTTACTTATTTTTATTGAACAATGCATATATTCTCTCAATCCACTAAGTGAAATATCATATTCCATAGTCCATTTATTAATATTTAATTTTATAGTTTCTGTTTCATATTTTTTTCTTTTCTCTTCCTCCACGAGTTTTTTTACTGTTTCAATACTAAAACATTGTGTTACTTCCCTGTCGAAATCCGCAGCAAAACCTCTATAATCACTAAATTTTTTGATATTATTATGATCTAATATTGCAATCTTCGCTTTTTCTTTAGTCAAAAATTCTTCTACATGCAGAAAATCTAATGCTAATCCTTCATATTTATCTTTCAATTCACTAATCATAGCGTCGTTTAATTTGAAATATTTATAATTTTCATGATTACTATTGTTCCCATTGCATTCTAGTGGTTTTACATCTAGATCAGTTACAATTGCCACTGGGAAATCTAACGTTTTTTGTCCATTTATTCTCCTAAAAATTTTTGAGTATCTTAAAAAAGCGGTACTTCCTATATTCACCAATGACACACCATACTTATGTAACGGTTTATTTATTATTTCAGCCATTATTGGTATTAAAAGATTTTCAGCATCACCTTCAACGATAATAACTCCTTTTGCGAAGAAGAGATTGGCTTTTGTAGCGTCTAGAAATCTTTCGAGAAATTGGTAGTCACCGCTACTAAGTTCTGTAAATGAAGGTGCCATAGGGTAAGTTGAATTCTCTCTACATAAAATAATATTTTCTAATTTAACTTTAGAGGATAATGCTATACTATGGGAGCTTATTATATATTGCTCATTTTCGATATTACCTTTATCTTGTAAATATTTTATTAGTCTAAGCTGTGCCTGAGGGTGAAGATGAGCTTCAATTTCTTCAATTAGTGCCAAATTAAAATTTGACTCTATTTCAAATAACAATAATTCCATTGCAATAAATAACTGATTGAGTGAACCTAAACCAATTTTATTTTCATCAATATTTAAACTTAATTTGCGTAAAATTGAATTCAAGTCATTTTTAGAAATATCAACATAGGATTTATATTTATTTTCATTAAAACTAGTCCCCATAAAATCTGAAAGTGTTGAATCTAAGAAACCTGTAATTAATTTAGCCCCTTCTTCCCCATCAATAATTTCAAATATATCTTCTTTTTCTAAATTCTCTTTTTCAAAATAGTCCTTTATTCTAGTATTCGCAATTCTTATGTATTTCTCTAATGTATGCTCCTTATCTTTTTTATCAAAAAGAGGATGATTTCTTAATATTTGAGCAAATCTTGACTTGTAACCAGACGACAGTTCACTTTCTGCATCTCTCAACGGTTTTAAGTATGTAACCCTTAACAAATCCCTTGCCTCAAACCTCGTATCTAATCCTTCCTCACCAGCAGTTATAAAAGTTAAAACTTTATTATTTTTAATTTTTGCTCCCAATCGAATAATTAGTTCACTTTTTCCCTTGTCCTCCTTGTCAAAGGTTATCCATTCTAAAAATTTTCCTGACTCTTCATCAGATAATGACTTGAATTTGCCTTCAATCTTCAAATGATTTGCTCTTAAACCTGAATTATCAACAAAAAAGTCATCTTCTTCAACTCTATTGAAATCAAAGCTTTGAGTCCCTAGTAAATGTTTTACGGCATCAATAATTGTAGTTTTCCCGCAATCATTTTCACCAATAAGAAGGTTTAGACCTTGTTTGAAATTAACAATTAATGAAGGTTCCTCATCAACAGATGTCCCACCATACTTTCTAAAGTTCCATATCTTCAATTCTTCCAGATACACTAATACCACGTCCTACATTTTTTAATATGAGATTACCTTTTTCCAGATCAATCCAATTAAATTATACCAGTTATTATTACAATTATCCGTTTTTTTCGATGAGATAAGACAATCCTAGTTTGTTTATTTCTTTTATCGAAGTGTTAAAATAAAGTTCAGAAATGAGGTTATGCAACACAAATCAAAGTACATTTTTACAGAAGTGGCTGTTAGTGCAAACAGAAAAAATGCACTTGTGGTTCACACCTCAGGCAGAGGAGTCAAACTTGAACAAATCCAGGATCAGCTTGGTCATTACCGATGATCGATTACTTTTGAGTGTGTATCTTCACATTACAAACAACAAAAAAAGAAGCTTCCCATAAGTTTTAATCACTTATGAGAAGCTTCTTTTTATAAACATCAATTAGCAAAATGTTATCATTACACTCTCACTTCACTAACAAACATAGTCATAGCAAGGGTTTCAGAAGGGTTACATCATGCCGCCCATCTATTACCCTATTACCCGTTAAAAATAATAAAATACGTCTCATAAACCTTCGTACTGTGCAGCAAATGACTCTGATACTTTTTCGTATTTCTGATTCAACATAACCTACTCTAAGAATTTCATTGTAAATATGAAAGTCTTGTTCTCTTAAGTTTATAAGTATCGAATCCAAATCTCCTTTTTAAACTCCCTTATTTGTATATATTGGATACCCAGTTAATCTAAAATCTTTCCCAACCTTCATAATATCTGTATCCATTAATTCAACTGCATCTCGCATTTTATCTATACCTGATCCTTCTAAAAAGCTAGGAGCATCTTTCCCTCCAATTAGTTTAGGGGCAAAGTACAAGACCACTTTATCTATCATTCGATTCTCCAGGAATGAGGCGTTTATTGTGCCCCCACCCTCTATTAATACCGACGATATGTGATTTCCACCTAAAATCTCAACTACTTCTTTTATATCTACCTGTTTGGCTCCATTTGTACGAACAACTTTGATTCCGTTTGATAAGAGCTTTTTCTCTTTTTCTAAGTCAACATTTTTACTAGTAAAAAGCCAAGTTTCAGCTAGTTTATCCACGATCACTTTAGAATCTAAGGGAATTCTCAAATTTGAATCTAGAATAATGCGAATTGGATTACGTCCGTTTTGTATTCTAGCCGTTAATTCAGGATCATCATGAATCACAGTATTAACCCCAACAAGAATAGCCAAATTTTCATTTCTTAATTGATGGACATCGTACCTCGCTTCTTTAGACGTAATCCATTTACTATCTAAAGAATACGTGGCAATTTTCCCATCTAACGTCATACCCGTTTTTAACGTTATAAAAGGTTTTTTTTGAACGATGAACTTATTAAAAACCTCATTCATCCGTCTTGACTCTTCTTCAAGAACTCCAACAATGACTTCAATTCCTGCATCTTCAAGTATTTTAACACCATTTCCTGATACAACAGGGTTTGGGTCTAACGTTGCAATAACCACTCTTTTTAACCCTGCTTCTCGGATTGCAACAGCACATGGACCAGTTCTACCATGATGGGAACAAGGCTCAAGGGTAACATATATAGTTCCCCCCCTTGCCTTTTCCCCCGCCATTCGAAGTGCATGAATTTCAGCATGGGGTTCCCCTGCCTTTAAATGTGTGCCGATACCTACTACTCGATTCTCATTAACAACTACAGATCCAACTAAAGGATTGGGATCTGTCTGCCCTTTCATTGCCTTCGCATTTTGTATAGCTAGATCCATGTAGAATTCATGACTAGTCATTACTACTACATGTCTCGTCTTCCACCATATGACCCGAACGATTTACTTTTGTTTCTAAATACTTTTCATTAAACGTTGATCGATCTCCCCATAACGACTCTCTTCCCGATACAGGTAAACCAGCATTTTTTAAAGCCTCTAATTTTTTGGGGTTATTCGTCATAAGAATAACAGGCTTACTTCTTAGTGCTTTTAATACATTAATCGCATCACTGTAATCTCTAGAATCATCCACAAAGCCAAGTGCTTCATTTGCCTCAACCGTATCGTATTCATTCTCCTGGAGAATGTAAGCCATTGCTTTACTAAATAGCCCAATTCCTCTTCCTTCATGATTGGCTAAATAAAATAATGCACCTGTACCATGGTCGACAATATTTTTCATTGATTGTTTTAATTGAAATCCACAATCACATCTTTTACTTCCGAAAATATCTCCTGTATGACAGATGGAATGCATTCTCATAATGGCATCATCACTGTAACTAAAATCACCATAGGTTAAAACACTGGATTGCTGTAATTCAGCTAAATTAGCCGACGATAACTTTTCAATAATCCGTTCGAAATCCTCCGTTACCTCTTCACAATTTAACCAGCAATACCATTGAAAATTAACGGTCTCTCCATACAAATTAACAGGAATTTTTATAGGTCCAACTAGATAAATGGCTCCTTTTTCTGTTTCGATTAATTGAATTTTATCTTCAAGTACCGAAAGCACCCTTGATTCGAACTTTGTTTGTGTCATCCGTGTATTCCACCCTTTTTTCTTATTTTGTAGGAACCTATATATTTTTATAAAGGAAATTAATGGTTATCTATTTTATACCCTTTTTACTTTTACAAAAAGAGAGCACAACCTCTTAAATAGAAGTAATGCTCTTTTATCCAGATCTAGCTTAAAGTAGTTGTGTTTTCATTTTATTCTTTTCCTTTTAAAATGATTTGATCAAGAGAATATGCTTTTGACCCATTAATCGCAATAAAAACTGCTATTGCCAATAATGCTAAATCAAGTTCGTATCCACCTATAAAACCAGCGGACAGTTTTACTTTTACAATGGCCCCAACCATGATCAGTGCTAACAAACCAGACACAACTCTGCTAAACAAACCAAGAATTAAAGCAATACCACCAAGGAGTTCTAATAATCCAACGCCATACGCTAAAAATCCTGGTAAACCAATACTTTCAAACCAACCAACTGTATTCTCAATTCCACCTTGAAACTTATCTAATCCATGAACAAAGAATATCAAACCTAATACGACTCTTAAAATTAAAGTACCAATTTCGAATTTATTAATCATTTCATTTTCCTCCAATATATTTTATAATTTATTTCGTTTCTCCAAATTCCGAAACATGTGACTATATTATAGACGATTTAAAACCTTACTAATATTTTTAATATGTCATTTCCCGTGTGTCCAAAAAATGAGTATATGCATAACCCTCCATTGCGAGTAAAAGAACGCCGTGTGCAACAATTAATGAAGATGAATATTACATCCCTCCCTTTAATGTGTAGTTTGATATTCTATAATCCAACTTGGGATTATAGCCTTTTATATGCAAACTCTCTATATTTTTAATAGAGATAAAATATTCATATAAAGATACTCTTACTCAAAAAAATATTTTGAACAACTTAAATAATTCTTTATATGAATCTTTGTTATTTATAAGATAACAAATTAAGCTATGGATTGTCAACAGTTTTTTTGTTATTATATAAATATGTTTCTTATTAGAAAACTTTTGGGGTGATTAATTTGGATATTGGTACTAAGATACGTGCAATTCGAAACAGAAAAAAAATTACCATTGCACAGATGTGTGAAGGAACTGGTCTTTCAAAAGGCTTCATTAGCAATGTTGAAAATAACAATACTTCACCTTCTATTAATACATTAAATACAATAGCTTCATTCCTTGGAGTTCCATTACCATACTTACTTTTAGAAAAAAAGCATAATATGCGTATAGTACGTGAAAATTCAAGACGAAAATCAACTTTTAATGGTTTGAAAATTGAACATTTAACTTCAAAAGGAGGACTAAGAATGATGATGGTAGAATTCCCACCTGGCACAACGATTGGAGAACCTCATTCCCATGAGGGTGAAGAATGCCATCTAATCTTGGAAGGGAAAATCCTCGCTGAACAAGGTGAAGACTCGGTTATTGTTGAAGCAGGCGACTCATTTAGTTGGAATGCAAGTGTTCCACACTATGTAAAAAACGTTGGAGATGTAAAAGCTGTGGTATTGATCTCTATTTATTCAGATACTGAATTAATAGATATTTTGTAGAAAATGATGTAAATAGGAAATCCAATACAAATTGTTAGTAATGGATTTCCTATTGAAAAGCGTTGTAGTGTTGTAGTTATGACACCGAACACATAATTATTTCAATAAGAAAAGCAACTGCATAGTTTTTTAAGATTTATACATCTCCGGTGTGTTTATACTTCTTTCGTACGAACGCCCTTACAGTTTAAGCTGGGGATTCCCTCTTTTAGAACACCAGAGAAAATAATAATCCTCGTTGTCTTTCTACTACTTTTTAAATATTATCGGATCACATTTATGGCCATCCTAACCATTCCATTACATTTTTAACTTAGGTAAACTTTCTTTACGAGCTTTGTTTACTAGGCAATGGCTATAAGTTGATGGTGTGCCTCTTTATATATTAATTTTTTTCGTAGGCCTAGTATCCATGTTTGATGTATCGCTATCAATTTCTATTAATTGTGGTTTTTCTATAAAATTAATTCCCCTCAAAAGTCGTTGTATTACTTTCGGAAAAAAATAAGCTCCAAAGAAAGCACAAATGAATGCCTGGGACCATGTTCTTAACCATGTAACTACGAATCTATGGTCATAGCCATTATCTATTGAGACTAATATGAAGGAAATAAAAAAAGACATACTAAAAGCCATAAAAAATGCAAAAATAATATTTCTGTATCTAGCATTAATATTAATTCGTATTCGCCTCCTCATTATTGAATTCATCACACACTCTTTCAAAATTTCTTAAAGATATATTTTGAACTCATTCTCTTTTCATCGTACGCAAATACTGACCTAATGAAGAATCTGTCACCACTTCCATGCAGAAGCAACAATGCTTTAAGTGGTGATAAGTCTTAATCTTAATTACCTCTTGTATCATTATTTATTTTATTGATTTATAATACTCCTTTGCAACTTCTTCGTATTCTTCTTTATCTATATCCACTTTAGCATTTAATTCAGTTACAGTTTTTGTATCAAGTGTATCACTAACCTTATTAATAACTTCTGCAATATCTGGATTTGCTTCCAATATATTATTACGTACTATAGGTGCTAAATTATATGGTGGACATACTTGCTTATCATCATCAAGTAATAAAAACTCATCTGTATTCACTAACTGACCTTCCGTTGTATAGGCAGGTGTTACATCAGCCTCATTATTTCTCAATACCTCATATTTAATTCCATTATCATAGACCTTAGAAGATTCCCAATTAAACTCACCATATACTTTTTCTAAAAGAGGAATTCCATCTTCTCTGTAATCAGCCTCCCCCTGAGACGCAAACCTAAGTTCATTTGCGTGTTTTTGTAAATCAGAAATCGTCGTAATTCCCAACTCAACTGCAACTTTCTTCCAAATAACAAGTCCCGCTCCGTCATTAGCTTCTGAATAGTCTAACCAAGTAACATCAAATTGTTCATCATACTCTTTCTTTACAGTCTGATAAACTTCATCTGGATCCGAATTTAAATCCATTTTTAGGACAGACAATAAACCCGTACCAGTATATTCAGGATATAAATCAATTTTATCGTTAATAACAGATGTGTGAATAACTGAACCCGCTATGTTAAAAACCCTTTCTACGTCATACCCAGCATCTGCAAGAGCTAAAGAATATAATTCTGCTACGATTAAATTCTCCGTAAAGTCTTTAGATCCTACACGAATAGACTTACCTTCGCTGTTAGAATTACTAGATACAGTGCCATTGCCACATGCTACCAATCCCAGTGTTAATAATAATCCAATTATGCTTACTATAATTCTAGTTTTCTTCATTAAATTTCCTCCTACTACCGTAACTTTTGGAGTTTCTTAAGATTCCACAAGCAAAGATTTTAGTAGATCAAGTTTTTCCATTCCTTTCTAGCTACTTTCCTAGATAATTAAGAGGGGAGTTGCTTTTGGAATGAATTTAATATTCAATCCAAAACAACTCCCTTTATATTGTATACATTTATTACATATTGCTTACGATCTCTTCTGTAGTCATTTTTTCAGCTATGTTATTCATTGCATAGTTTAATGCTGCTTCTTGCCACTCTTTATTAATTGTTGAAGTTCCATCTGTAGAAATGACAACATTATACCCAGAATCGGCACCGTCTCTACAAGTATGTTCTACAGCCATGTTTGTCCAGACACCTGTAACTATTATCGTCTCAATTCCTAATCCTCTTAATAATGTATCCAATGGAGTACCATTAAATGAACTCATGCGAGACTTTTCTATTACAAAGTCCCCTTCTTTTGGCTTGACTCCATCAACTGCTTCAGCTCCCCATGTTCCTCTAACTATACTTCCAGTTTCAGCTATGGCTCTAAATATAGGAGCTCTATCTCCTAATCCTTTTGCACCCTTTTCAACTACAAAAAGATTATGGAAAACAGGGATTCCTACCTCTCTTGCTTTTTCTGCCATTGTTCTAATATTTTCAACTACATTTTGTTTTTTTGCATGCTCTACCGCACCTGACTCTTCAAACTTCCCCCCTTTTGATATGTTATCATTTTGTAGGTCAACAATTAGTAAAGCCGTTTTATTAACATCAAATTTCATTTTTTATGTCTTCCTTTCTATTTTTGGAATATTTTTCGGTATTCGGACATACTTTTTATTCATAAATTTTAAGGTTCAATAACTAGAATTAGACTCTCAAATGGATCCTATTTCCAGAAGGGTCAGAAGTAATAATAGAATTATTTTCTTCTTTGACAGGAAAGCCCATTCGTTTCAACTGTTCAATTATTTTACTTCTCTTTTCCTCATTAGGAAGCATTAAAGTAAAAGATTCAAGTCCTACACTATTTTTTTGTGGTAGAGGCGCACCTTCACCATTCCATATATTTAAAGCAATATGATGATGATAGTCACCATCTGAAATGAACAGTGCGTGATTACCAAATCGGCTTACAATTTTAAATCCTAGCCCTTCAACGTAAAAATTTCGGCTCTTATCTAGTTCGGATACTTGTAAATGGATATGACCCATTAGTGTGTCATGAGGAAGTCCATTCCAAGAACCTCCTTGTGCCTCAGCTAGAAGATCTTCAGCATCCAACGGGTCTGACGGCATTACTACCTCGTCGTTATCCCAAGTCCACTCAGATGGAGCACGGTCGGAATAGACTTCGATTCCATTGCCATCAGGGTCAGCTAAATAAATAGCTTCACTTACAAGGTGATCAGCTGCACCTTGTAACGGATATTTAATTTGAAGAAAGTGGTTTAAAATTTCCCCTAAGTCAGTACGATTGGGTAATAATATAGCAAAGTGATATAAACCTGTAGTACGTTGTTGTTTCGATATCACGTCAACAGGTTGTTCAATTGATAACAGAACTGTCTTTCCATCCGCAGTTAGTTTCGCCGTATGTTCTGTTTGTTCTAATATTTTCAAACCCATTATTTCTTTATAGAACGTTAAGGAACGCTCTAATTTTAATACTTTTAGGTTAACTTCGCTTATGAATGTAGTAGGTTTACGGTGAAAACTCATTTTAATTACCTCCTTTTTTTAAGATTTCTTAGAACGTAACACTAGATATTTCAATTTAAAAAACAAATCCTAGTTATGACTTTAAAGCCAGATTTCTTAATATTGCGCCATTTGTCTATCATCATTCATCGCCAGTGTACATTAAGCGAGAAACGAAAAAAGTTTTTTTATTATTTATTTTGTAACTCTCTCAAAATCCATGATTCGAAATCCTGAAGATTTTTTTCAGATACTGTGTGCCCTTCAGGATAAGATTTTGAAGTTACAGGAACGCCTAACTTAGTAAAATATTCGCCATTTGCCTTCCCCCACTCATATGGTAGGACCTGATCATATTCTCCGTGCGATATAAACACCGATAAATGATCACCTGGGTTTGACATGTATTCTTCCTTTACAAATTGAGGAATATAACCACTTAGCGCTACTACACCTTTAATTTTGTTTCCTAGAGTGAGTGCTAAAGTCATAGATACAATTGCTCCTTGGCTAAATCCCAACAAATATAATTGATCTGTATCTATTTGATAGTTTATTGTTGCCTCATCAATGAAGTTAGCGAGCTTTTTGATTGCATCCTCGAATACCTCTCGATGTGGTCTTCCATAGCCCTCGATAGTAAAGTAGGAAAACCCCGGTCCTTGGCTCAAATGCCCCCTTACACTAAAAATAAAGAAGGAATCCTCTAGACCATTGACAAGTGTAAGCATATCTTGTTCATTGCTTCCCATACCATGCATTACAAACAATGCGGGATATTTTTTCCCAGGAATAATATGCTTAGGACGGCGAAGTTCATAAATCATTTCTGTTTTCATTTGCAAAACCTCCTTATTGTAATTCATTGTTAAGAGATAATATTTGTTTTCTTATATGAATTTTTATTCTCTTTAAAAATACTAAATTTAGATATTAATTGCAACATTATTGTTCTCATTATGAAAAAAAGTTTACTATTCAAAACATTTTCTCTTAGTATCAATTGTGAAACAAGCATCGTAAAGTAATGTAAAAATCTTTTAGTAACTGATTTTTGTGGATAAGAGTTAAAAAATAGACCTCTAAGTATTAGAGAGTCAGAAATAAAAGCTAATCTTCGAGAAATATATTTAATAAAAAGGATATGCAATGTAAGAACACAACATATCCTTCTTATCCTATTACACAACTTAAGATTTCCTATCCAGAAAATGTCCTATAATCTTTGTTCCAATTTGCTTAATACAGCATTAGTCCCAATGGCTAATCCTGCTGCTAATATGCTCCCCCACAGAATTTTTACTGTATTCACTGTTCTTAGTCCATCATTTAAAATACTTCCCAATCCACCTGCATTAATAAATGCTGCAATTGTTGCAATCCCAATCGTTGATACAACCGCAAGGCGGACACCTGTAAATATAGCTTTATTTGATAATGGGATTTTAATTTTAATAAGCAATTGCATCTTGTTCATCCCTATGCCTGTTCCTGCTTCAGTAATTGCGGGATCCACTTCATTTAGACCTTCGGTGAAGTTTCGTAACAACAAATATTGGTTGTATAAGACTAGAACAATGATAGCTGTTGTTTTGCCTAATCCTGTTAGAGGAATTAACAAAGCAAATAGTGCTAAACTTGGAATAGAATAAATCACTGAAAAAGTATAAACTAAAGCCTTTGATAAAAAATTAGAATAGATTGTGATTATGGTAAGCATTGATGCTAGGATAAGGGACAATATCAGTGTGATAAATAACATTTGAATATGCTCTAATAATGGAAGATATAACTTATCCGGGTATTTTAAAGCATACTCGATCACCTTAAACCCTCCCAGAACTTCTCTTGACTTCTTGAAGATTCAATCAAAGAACTTACAAATTCATCAGCTGGGTTCGCCACAATATTTCTAGGAGTATCAAATTGAGATACTCTACCATTATTCATAATAACCACTCTAGATCCAAGCTTAAATGCCTCGTTAATATCATGTGTGACAAGTAAAAATGTCTTTTGCAGGCCTCCATGAATACGTAACAGCTCACCTTGAAGATTCAGTCGCGTTATTGCGTCAACTGCTCCTAAAGGTTCGTCCAATAACATAATTTTGGGATCAACAGCCAATGCCCTTGCTAGCCCAACTCTTTGTTGTTGCCCACCAGACAATTGGGAAGGATATCGGTCCTTGAATTCCACAGGATCAAGCCCTACCAGTTTTAACAATTCCATTACTCTTACATTTATAGTTTTTTTATCCCAATTTAACAATTTCGGAACGGACGCTACATTTTGAGCAATAGTCATGTGAGGAAAAAGACCAATTTGTTGAATAACATAGCCAACCCGTCTTCGTAAAATAACAGAGTCAACGGTAGCAATGTCTTCCCCAAATAGTTTAATAGTTCCTTGACTTGGTTCATAAAGCTTGTTAATCATCTTTAACAATGTTGTTTTTCCTGACCCGGATGAACCTAGTATTGTAATAAATTCTCCCTCTTTAATGCTAAGAGAAACATCATCGACCGCATTATATTGTGCATGATTAAATTTTTTACTAACATTATTGAATTCGATCGCTACCTGAGTCATATAAACCTCCTGAATCAATTATTTTATTGATTCATAATACTCTTTTGCCACTTCTTCATACTCTTCCTTATCGACATCTACTTTTGCGTTAAGTTTAGTGATCGTCGGAGTATCTAGTGTTGCACTGACTTTATTAATTACTTCTGCAATTTCTGGATTTGCCTCTAACAAATTATTGCGAACAACAGGTGCTAAATTATATGGTGGCCATACTTGTTTGTCATCTTCTAATAAAGTAAATTGATCAGTATTTACCAATTGTCCTTCTGTTGTATAAGCTGGTGTGACATCTGCTTCATTATTTTTTAATACTTCATATTTCAATCCATTATCGTAAACTTTTGAGGATTCCCAATTGAATTCTCCGTACATTTTTTCTAACGCTGGGATACCATCCTCTCTTTGATCAAATTCACCTTGTGATGCAAATCTTAGCTCACTTGCATGTTCTTGTAGATCTGTAATTGTCGTAATTCCTAATTCTTTAGAGACGTCTGTACGGATAACCAAGCCTTGCCCATCATTTGCTTCCGCATATTCTAACCATGTCAGATCAAATTGCTTGTCATACTCTTCTTTTACTGTGTTATAAACCTTTTCAGGATCTGTAATTAAGTCCATTTGCAAAATGGATAATAATCCTGTTCCTGTATATTCAGGATATAGATCAATTTCATCGTTTGTAATCGATGTATGTATGACGGAACCTGCAATATTAAAAACTCTTTCCAAATCATACCCAGCATCTTCAAGGGCAAGTGAATATAATTCTGCTACGATTAGATTTTCTGTAAAATCTTTAGACCCTACACGAATAGTTGGTTTATCACTGCTAGTACTACTGCTGTTTTCATTATTCGTTTCTCCATTATTTCCGCATGCCACTAAGCCAATTATTAATGATAATCCTAAAAATCCAACTATCATTTTCTTTGTGATTTTTTTCATTTTCATTTCCTCCTACGATCTCACATATTTATATCTCATGACCATTCTATTGATTAATTCTAGAATAATAGAAGATAAGATGGTCAATAAAGCTACTGTTATTCCACCAATTACTAGTAAGTCTGTCCTGTTAAGTCCTAACCCAGTAAATATAATTTCGCCGACTCCACCGCTTCCTATTTTTGCGGCAAGTGTTGCACTCGCAATAATCTCAATCATCGCGATTTTAATTCCAGTAAAAATTAGAGGCATCGCTAATGGGAATTGAACCTTCCATAATACTTGCTTCTCTGTCATTCCCATTCCATAAGCAGATTCAATCATAAAACTGGGTACTTCTTTTATTCCTACAACTGTATTCATAAGAACTGGCGGTACGGCTAATAAAACTAACGCAATGACAGCCGATTTCATCCCTGTTCCCGCAATTGGTAATAATAAAAGTAAAACCGCTAAACTTGGAATAACTCTTAACACCTGGAAAATGGGTACGATTTTACTTTCCAATTTCTCATGCTTCACACAAAGATATCCACATGTAATACCAATGATAATTGCAATGACTACAGAAACTACGCTGATTTCCATATGTTCTTTTACAGCAATTAAGAAAGTGCCCAAATTGTTATGAAAGTAATCTTTAATCTGAATCCATAAATTTTTTTCCAAGTTAATCTCCTTTCATTTATTGATTTACTGGAACAATTTAAACAATAATTATGTTTTAAGAATCACCTTACTCACCTGTTAATTGCTCTATATTTCTATCGACTTTAAGTAAGCAGACATTAATTATAATAAGCTAATTAGTTTCTATTGAAAAGTAGGCACCTTATGGTTATATAGTAACCTATTAGTAACTATTGAATCTAACTTATATGAAATATCCCTAGAGGTTCACTACTACAAATTCTCCTATCGTACAATTAGAAACCGAAATGTTAAATGTTGACGAGGGTTTCTATTTCTTTTGTAATGGCTTTACTGCCTGCATGTAGCTTTGTGGCAATGTGTTTAATATTGCTACGAGAAATTTGATCGCTAGGTGCTACAATTGCTAAAGCAGCTATAATTTCTTGTTTGCGAAAAACAGGAACGGCGACACAACGGGTACCGACAATACGTTCCTCATCATCAAATGCATAACCATAATCTTGAATAGCCTTTAAATGATAACGAAATAGTTGTGAGTCTTGAAACGTATTTTTTGTTCACATTCAAGTGTCAATTTATCAAATATGGAAGCAAGCCATTCTTCATCTAAATTAGCTAAGATCACTTTACCTAAAGCGGACTGATGTAGTTTTGAACGATTCCCAATTTCTTCGTCAGCAGATTTCTGAAATGGTGCTTGTAATACTTGCGTCATAACAAGATCGGTCCCATCCACTTTTCCTATATAGGTGCTCATCTGTAAATTAAGTGCCACTTGGTAAATCGAACGTAATGAAGCCCAATCCATTTCTGAACGCTTTTCAAAACTTTCGCAAAACATTTTATGATGAATAAAATATTGAGTTTGAAGTTTATATACATACCCCATTTCTTCTAGGGTGGTTAAAATCCGAAAAGCCGTAGATTTACTTAAATTCTGTTCTTTCATCACTTCTCTTAACGTAATACCTTTATATTGCTTTACCAATTCTAAAACTAAAAGTCCTTTTTTTAATGTTGATACTTCATTCTGTACCATTCTGTCACCTCAGTCTCTGATAGTATAAATGTTTTATTTTTTTTACTCAAAATATACAGAAAGAGTTTCATTATTTGAAACTTGGTCAAAAAAATTTGTGAGTTTCATTTTAATAAATTATGATGTGGCTAATCAACGATAGGAGGCATAACAGTGAAATACACAACATTAAAAAATTCTAATTTTGAAGTTTCAATAATTGGACTTGGTACAAATGCAGTTGGGGGGCATAATTTATTCGATAATTTAAATGAAGAAGATGGAAAAGATTTTGTAAGAGAAGCATTAAACATCGGAGTAAACTTTATTGATACAGCTGATTTTTATGGTCTTGGTCGTTCTGAAGAGTTAGTTGGGGAAGTATTAAAAGAATTTAAGCGCGATGACTATGTGATTGCGACAAAGGGAGCGCAACATTGGTTTGAGGATGGCTCTGTAAAAACAGATAATCAACCTGAATATTTACGAGAAGCAATTGAAAAAAGTTTACAGAGGTTGCAATTAGACTATGTGGATTTGTATTATTTACACTTCCCAGATAATGAAACACCTTTTACGGAATCGATTGGTGAGTTAGCACGGTTAAAAGAGGAAGGGAAAATTCGTGCAATTGGGATCTCTAATGTATCACTTGAGCAATTAAAAGAGGCGAATGCGAATGGTGATATTTCTGTTTTGCAAACACCTTATAATATGTTAGATCGTTCAGCGGAAGCAGAATTATTACCATATTGTATTGAAAATAATATTTCCTTTATTCCATATGGTCCATTAGCATTCGGGTTACTTGGCGGTACATTCACAAAAGATTCCAAGCTAGATCCTCAAGATTGGCGTCAATCGGTTCCTTTATTCCAAGGCGAACAATTCATTCAAACACTTAAAACAGTGGGGAAATTAAAGGAATTAGCTACTCAAAAAGAAACGACTCTCCCTAATTTAGCGCTAGCTTGGTTACTCGCACAAGAGGGTGTTGATGTAGTCATTCCAGGAGGTAAACGGAAAGAACGCATCCGTGAAAACGTTCAAGCAAGCGAAGTTAATTTATCTAAGGAAGAATTAAACATTGTTAACGAGATTTTAAATAACAACTGAGTTTATACAACGTGGTTGCAAAAGTCACTGAAATTGACTTTTGAGTGCAATCCTCATTGATCTAGCAATTAAAAAGGATATTACTTAGAAAGTCTGAACTGATCCCGGTATAGTGGACACTTTTAAAAAGTGACACTATACGGTTTTTTTCTATTCACAGCCCCATTATACTTGAAGATAACTATTATGGGCGGGAGCTTTCCAGATGAGCAAAACTTAAATCCAATAGATAAAGAGGAGTATAATTACAATATTAAACAATTAAATGGAATCATGAATTTTAGGTTTCACAAACTTTTCTCAGATCTGTATCAAGGAAACATAAGATAACTCATTAGTTACCTCCGGGTTACTCTATTACAAAAAGGTGCCTACTTCACATCCGCTACAACTACTCTTAGTATTAGAGTAGTTGTAGCGGATGGATCCAGGAAAAACACGACAAAAAGAGGTGGCTAATTTGCCCGATTACCAAAATATTGTTTCAAAATCAATTTTAACTCCTGCAAAAGGATGCGTTGCACACCATAGTTTCACATTTTCATTAAACCCATATGTAGGCTGTGCTTTCGCTTGTAAATATTGTTATGTTATGGAAATGCCACAGGCTAAATTTAGAGGAAAAGAATGGGGGAGCTATGTCGATATAAAATCAAACGCTAATGTCTTATTGGATAATGACATTAGAAAAGCAAAGAAGAAAGGTCAGCGTATTTCTATCTTTATGAGTACAGCGACAGATCCTTATCAATGGAAGGAAGCAAAGGAAAGAATAACAGAGGCGATATTAGAAAACTTGCTTAATTTCATTAACGATATTGACTTCCTAATGATTCATACCCGTTCACCGTTAGTAAAACGGGATATTGAATTATTTAAGAAATTTGGAGATAAGATATTGGTGAGTATGACAATAGAAACGGATAGTGAGAAATATAGAAAGATATTCACACCCTCCGCTCCACCAATTCCTGCTAGATTAAAAGCTTTAAAGGAAATCACAGAAGCAGGCATACCAACAAGAATATCCATCTCTCCGATGTTGCCAATGACTAAAAAGGTTGCGAAGGTTTTCAAAGAGGCGACGGATACAGTTGTATTAGATACTTACTCTTTATGTAATGGTGGTAGTGGAGATCGAACAGAACAAATGGGGATAAAAAAGATATATGAAGAAATTAATTTACCCCAATGGTATGAGAAAGATGCATACAAAAAAATATTACCTATATTAGAAAAAGAGTTTGGCCATGTCAATACAATTAAAGATGAGTGCAGTAAATGTAGCCTCTTTTTAACTTGAAATAATACTTAAGAGGCTATCAATTTGTTATCTGCAGCAATCAACAAGGATAGGCCAAAACGTTAAGTAGACGTTGTTCATGGATTTACCACAACGATTTTCCCCTCAGCACCATTACTTTCCATTAGCTGGTGGGCTTCACTAATTTCATCTAAAGTAAAAACCTTCGCAATCGGCACCTCTATCTGATGGTCGATAATATGTTGAAATAAATCCTTCAGCAATTTTTCTTTAAAGTTTACTCCACTATCAAATTGAGTAAAGTACCTTCCAGATGGAATATCCATCATAGGTTCAAATTGATCGATTACCCATTCCCCTCCAAGAATTCCAGCCATGCAAAGAGTTCCTTTATCCGCTAACATACCTAGTGAGTCTTTTAAAGTTACAGTACCAATCAACTCTAATACTTTATTTATCCCATTTGGATAAAGAGAAAATATTTCTTGTTGCAAATCCCTTTCATCCAATAACACAGAATCCGCACCATGTTTTTTTAATAATTCCACTTTGTTTTTGCTTCTTGTTGTTGAAATTACCGAAACCCCAATACTTTTAGCAAGCTGTAATGCTGCCAAGCCTACAGAGCTAGTACCTCCACGTATAAGGAGGGTATCCTCTTTTTTTAACATCAACGTATCGAACAACGAAGCATAGGCTGTGTAATACATCTCCGGAATAGCAGCCAACTTTACCCATTCCAACTTATGATCAATTGGATATATCTGACTCGAAGGAATAAGGGCATACTCTGCATAACTACCATCAAATTCACGTCCAAGACCTCCCATTAAAGAAACTACCTTTTGTCCTTTTGTAAAAGTACTATCAGAAGGATCTGCAATTTCACCAACACATTCTATGCCGATTATTCGTGGTAGTTTTACGGAAGGTGAATACCCTTGTCTAGTAAATAATTCAGATCGATTGATGCCAAAGGCTTTGATTTTTACCAAAACCCAACCGGACTTTACTTCGGGTATTGGTACATCTCGAACAGTCAACTCCTCTGCCATACAGGCTCTTTCTAATACAACTGCTTTCATCTTATTGTACCTCCTTTGATTTTCAATTAGTCAACCATCTAAACATCTCTAAACCTTCAAAAAAAATTCCTATGATTGTTGAAAGGTACGAAAATAAACATTGTAATCATCTTCGCTATAAACATTAAAGATAATTTTTTCAAAATGATTAGGATGCACATTTAACCATTCATTCACAGTATTCACAGCAATACTAGCTGCCTCTTTTTTCGGAAACCCAAATACCCCCGTGGAAATGGCACAAAAGGCGATGCTTTTAATTTCTGGAATTTGGTTTGCTAATTCCAAACATGAAATATAACAAGAAGCTAATTTGTCTTTTTGCTGATTCATTAGTTCGGCTCCGCTTTCGACGATAGGACCAACTGTATGCAGAACGTATTTTGCTGGCAAATTATAACCTCTTGTAATTTTTGCGCTACCTGTTTCCTCTAATTTATTTTGAAAGGACATGATCGTTTTGCAGTCTTCTCTTAGCTGCGGTCCACTAGCAGAATGGATTGCATTATCAATGCAATCATGTAATGGCTGAAAACATCCCAATAAATATTTGTTTGCGGCATTTACAATGGCATCTGCATGTAATTGAATAATATCTCCTTGCCATAAGCTAAATTTATCGGATTGTTTAAATGCATTATTTGGGATTAAATCAGTTAACATATTCAGTTGTTCCACTTCGACAACGGATTTTTCTTTTAATTCTATTTGTAATAGCGCATCAATTTTTTTAAGAATATTCGTTGAAAGAATACCTGGTTCCTTTATAGTTAATAAACCCCTTAGTAAGTTTCGTTTTTCATGATAGTTTTGAGGGATCTTAATCTTCCTATCATTTTTTTCTTTTAATAAGAAATCTAATAAATCATTCACAGCCTCTTCCTTGTTCTCTATATAATCTACGAACGGGGAGTATTTACTATTTAATTGAATGGATGAAGCGTAATCCTTTAATTGCAATTGTGGCATTTCTATACCTCCTCTACTGCATGAATGATGTTACGACCTCTTGCATCTCTTCCGTAAATGCAATAGTCTTATCTTGTGTCTCCTCAAAGCCTTCTGGGTGATCTCTATTGAGCCTGATTAAGGTCGCCATTTCATTATGATAAGTCATTCGTTCAAATGGATAACGAATAATCCCCGGTGTATTAAAGCCAACGCCAAACTCCATATAAACTATCCTTTTCCCAATAGACTCTTGTAAAAATGCTTTGTACCTATTGTCTGACTCATACCAGCTTTCATCTTGTACAAAGTACCCATTTTTCCTTAGATTAACATCCATGGTACCACCACAAACTGGACATCTTGGTACAAGGTTAGACGGTATTTTACAATCGGATGTCTTCTCAATCATGTCAGTTACTAATGATTCGTTATCATATAATTTGTCGTGACAACCTTTCTCACATTGGAGATAGCCATAATCCCCCTGAATTTGAAATACATTCTCTGATGGAAACCCAGCCTTTTCAAATTGACTTTCAACATTGGTTGATATAACAAAGTATTTTTTATCCTGGATGAGCTGCACTAAATCTTCGTAAATCTTAGTGGCTCCAATTTCATACCGATTGAGACTAATATGCTTAGCCCAATAAGCCCATTTCTCCTCTTCCGTGTCAAATGGATAGAAGCTAGAAGAATAAAGGTCAGTGAAACCATACTTTTCAATAAATGGTTTAAAATGTTCTGTAAACCGATTCCCGCTATACGTAATTCCTGCTGCAGCAGATAACCCTGCGCCAGCACCTATTAAAATATATTCCGCCTTGGCTATTGCTTTTTTTGCCATTTTTATACGTTTTTGATAGTTGTCCATAGTTGTACCTCCATTAATAGTTTGTTGAAGTTACTACTCTTTCAATCTGTTGAATTTGACATTAGATAATTACCATTATAGAATCATAATAAATGCTTTAGTTTCATATGAAAAGTAGGCACCTTAAGGTTATATAGGAACCTTTTAGTAACCGTTGGAGGTAATGATATGGAGAAAAAAAAGGAACTCCCCCTTTGTCCTGTTGAAACAACAGTAGGATTAATAAGTAATAAGTGGAAAATCCTAATTCTACGAGAATTGTTAAAAGGAACAAAAAGATTTGGAGAACTAAGAAATGGAATAGATGGAATTAGCCAAAAGGTACTTACACAAAATCTACGTTCCATGGAAGAAGACGGAATAATACAACGCCAGGCTTATCCCGAAGTACCACCAAGAGTTGAATATTTTCTTAGCGATTTAGGTGAGACTCTTAAACCAATCATAGCTACGATGGAACAATGGGGCTTAGGTTATCAAGAGATGATGAATCATAATGGATAACTTTTATTAATTTTATTTGTTACGATCAGAAACTACCCTTGAAATATTCATCCAAAACAAAGAACGCCTTTGTACAAAGGCGTTCTTAATCATTTCCACCTGTATTATAAAATTCATCTATGTTTTCTACTTTACATCCTTGATACAATTAATATAGTTAACTACCCAGAATTTGAATAGTTTGAGGTATTGAGTTATTCTTTTGATACTTTTCTTAAAATACTTCCACGTCTTCTGCGGTGTCCATAGAAAGAAACTGGTCTTTATAAGAAGCCATTTCTTCTTTAGACAAATCTCTGAGTAGGTAAGATCGAAGTTGCACTCATACTAAACTCGTCTAATCCCAAATCAGGATAGCTTTGGAATCTCCAGCCATTACTCTACACATACCAGTCCGTTTACCTTCTGCATTAGTAGCTTCGATAACATTGATAAAAAAGTTTAGGATAGCTGGGTGATATAGGTAGGAAACACGTTCGTTCATATGGTTAGATGCCATTGTATATTAAATTAAGTCATTTGTTCCAATTCTAAAGAAATCAGCTTCTTTAGCGAACTGACGAGCAATTACTGCTTCGACGATATCTACTAAGCCTCGGGCTGCTAGGCTAAAAGGACAATCTTCTTTATTATATACTTTTTTTAAAAAAAACAGCAATTCATTAAGAATTACTGTTTTCACTATCATATGGACGATCCACACTATCTCCAAATTGTCCCCTTTTATTTGATTAAATACCAGGAGTTCCCTTTGTTTATCACTTTGCGATCTCTTTTTAAGGTTCTTAGTTTTTTAAAAATGATTGATTGATGATGTGCACTCTCATTAATTAACTTTAGAATTTTGTTTGAACTGGCTCCTGGATGATTTTCTAAACAATCAAGAATTGATTGATTAATATTCAAAACTTCTCCCCCCTCATAAAAGAACAACAAGCATAATACTTAGTTATTGATAATTGAACATGTTACAAGATTTAGAGAATTTCTAATACAATTCGTTTGAATACTTACCTAAAATCTGGTTTAAATTCACTAGTGATTTCCTGATGTCCTTTATTTGTCTCCAATTCTTGTTCTTGTTCCAATTCAAAACGGTCCATAATTGGAATATCATTCACAGAGAATAGATAGGAATTTTCTGATGCTACATGCTCATGCCACGCCCAATTTGGAACGACAAAGTAGTCTCCTTTTTTCCAATCAAATCGTTGCCCGTTAATCACGGTATATCCAGAACCTTTGTGCACACAATAAATGACTGAATGTGTGTGACGATGTGCTTTCGTGTGAAAATCTTTCGGAAGATGTGTCATACGTGATCCTATCGTTGGATTAGCTGATTTACCTGTAGAAGGATTAATGTATTCAACCGCATATGCATTAAATGGATCTGGATCAAAATGCATTAATCCTTTAATTCCGTCCAAAGTACGGTTCCATTTATAGTTTGCCAGGGGAGCAACGGTAAATTTTCCGTCGCCTACTGGTCGAACCATTCCCCCGCGGTAACGAACTTCCGAAAAATTGTCAGGAACATCCGGTTGCTGAAGACCTCCTTCATACGGTTCAAAGAATGTGCCACCAATTGAATAAATCGTCGGGATATCTAACGCATCCATCCACACCATCGGTTCTTTCCCAACATGACCATGGCCATGCCAGAGATTTTTTGGAGTGGTTAGGAAATCGCCTTCTTCCATGAAAATTCGTTCTCCTTGCACGATCGTATAAGCACCTGTACCTTCCGTAATAAAACGAAGCGCACTTTGTGAATGACGGTGTGACGGAGCTTCTTCTCCTGGTTGCAGTAATTGAACTGCAGCATATAATGTTTGTGTTGTCGATACTTGTCCCCACGGTTTCCGATAAGTTAAACCAGGATTTTGAAAATATATTGCCCGACGTTCTCCTCCACGATCAGGAGTAAATATTTGAGCGGCTTCTGATAGCTTCTTCTTTAATAATTCTCCACTCCAAAGATACGCTTCCGCATGTGGCTTCGGTGTTTTATTCATTACTTCTGGAATTGCTTCCCAAAGAGGTCCAAGATTATATTGTTGAATATCTTTTGTAAAGTCCTTCACGAGATTACTTTTCATAAATTCCGCTTTATCTGTCATTGAAAACCATCCCTTCCTAGTATCATTAGTTTGAAGGTTTGCTAAGTTTATTGAGGTTTCGTTCAATTTGTCCATGGTGCTTTGCTGTATGCTCTACAATAAAATGTTCAATAAGGAATGACACAGGCTTATTTCCAAACTTCTCAAAATTTCGATGCGGGTTTTCTTCAGCTAATTGTGCATCATTGAGTCTTGACACTCTGTTGCTGACTTCTTCTTTCAGATCCTTCACTTCTGCAATAACTACATTAACTTTTAACGATTCTGTATTTTCCACAGCTGAGAGACGATCTGGATCTTTTAATCCTCTGCCCCATTTTGAACCGGGAGATTCTACTACTCTCTCCATTTCCCCAAGCCAATATGGAGTCGCTTCTGTTAAATGAGTTAGAATTTGTAGGATCGACCACTCTTCTTCTGTAGGGTTTTGACGAATGACCTCTTCAGAAAGTCCATCAACACTGTTTAAAATGTTATCAAATGACGTATTAATTGATGAGATATATTGTTCGATTTTTTCAGTTGACATATTAGTTATCTCCTTCTTGTTGGACGACACGATTTTCTAATACTCCTACTTTATCAATCTCAATTTTCACTACATCTCCGTCTTTCAAGAATACTTGTGGATCCCTTGCAAAACCAACTCCTCCTGGAGTCCCGGTTAATACAACATCTCCTGGTTCGAGGGTCATGAGGTTCGAAAAGAATGCAACAAGCTTTTGTACAGTAAATACGAGATTTTCTGTATTGGAATGCTGTCTTTCCTCTCCGTTAACAGTTAGAACTACTTCAAGACCTGAAGGATCTGTTAATTCATCTGAAGTAACTAACCACGGCCCCATTGGAGCACTACCGTCGACCGTTTTTCCTTGCAGCCATTGTAGTGTTCGACGCTGGATGTCGCGATATGTGACGTCATTGGCAATGGTATACCCTGCCACATAGTCCAATGCATCTTCTTCCGAGACGTTCTTTGCTTTTTTTCCGACTACAAATGCAAATTCGGCCTCGTAATCCAGTTGTTCAGAAATAGGATAATACGGGATATTATCTTCCGGACCAATGACTGTATTAGCAAATTTGGCAAATACAACGGGATTTGGAGGAAGTTCTCTCCCCATTTCAAGAATATGCTCGCGATAGTTATGACCAACACAAATCATTTTTCCTGGATTACTGATTGGTGCTTCTACTTTCACTTGATCTTTGGCATGCACTAGATGATGTCTAAAGCTTGAAGGGTTTTCAATCGCATACTTCACAGCGCTGTTTGCAATGGCAATACTTTCATTACCACCTTCTAAAAACGCTTTCATTTCTTCTGGAACAAATGCCTCTGCAATTTCTTTATACCGATATTTCCCTTCGCTTTGGAGTTGTGCTTGATAAGCATAATTCAAATCAATGACCTTGTTCTCATCAACAACCGCACCAATACGAGAATAACCGTCTTTCGTAAATGTAATTAGTTTCATTTTTATTACCTTTCCTTTCTCATTATCTTATGTCTAATGAAATAGTTTTTCATTGAGCAGATTTTAAGAAACACCTGCCTATTTCAAACAGTAGATACAACTAGACCACATTTTGTTGTATTTTTTTTACATTTATTAACGATTCAGACAGAAAAATCTTATTTTCTTTTAATATATTTTGGTCTAACGGAAAATCATTTAATACATTTATATTAGTAATATTGAGCTTTTTTAACATCTGAGGAAGAATGAATGGGGTATAATCTAAACCCATGTCATTTATGTCTCGATCTTGGATATCTCTGTTTTTTAAATAGACACACACTCCGCCTTCAGAGCTGATTTTTAAAAGTGCCGCTTCTAGATTTATCTGACAATCGCATAACTTTAATTCGCAAAGTTTACATGGCTTATGAACGTATACAGCTATTGACTTATCACTACGAATTGGCTGATGCAGTAAGGTGGAGTCAGAATATTTATCCATACTATTACTAAAATTAATTAAAGTGAATTTCCCTAGTCTATTATTAATTTTTGAGCTTTTTTTCTCTTCCAAAAATGGGTGATAAATTAGGCGGTATTTTAAGAAATGATCTACCTTTAACATTTCAAATTGAAAGAATTCTGAAAAACTTTCTAACTCCTTTACATTTGCAATATCTCCTTTATCATTTAAAACATCACACAACACCACCGCTGGATAAGAATCACTTAATTTAGCAAGGTCAATACCTGCTTCAATATGGCTTTGCTTACCATAAATGCCATTTGCATGTGCGATAATCGGAAAAACATGACCAGGCTTTTGAAAATCTTCCGCTCTTCTTTCGGGATCAATTAATGCTTTAATGGTTTCGTGACGTTCGAATGATGAAATGCCAGTTGTTGTACCTACAACGTCTACGGAAACTGTATACGGTAGATAGTGGTTTTCATTATATTCTGCTTCTTGTAAATCAAGGTTAAGATCCTTTGCGCGCTTATTTTCTAATCCAACACTGACTAAACCTCTAGCATGAGTGATGAGAAAATTAATTTGCTTAGGAGTAACATAATCTATTAAACAAACAAGTTTACCTTGACCATAACGATCTACCAAAGTAATGAACTTACCTTTCTTTAATTCCTTCACAACTTTATTTATTTTATCTTTTATCAAACCTCTCACCCCTTTACTCTTAGATTGCGATAAAAGAAAACGTTCTGTAAGTAGGTCCTCTCTTTTCCATTCATAGTAATAACCTACATTTTAGACTCAACTTTTATG